>NZ_JBHSUM010000018.1:0-47043 GCF_042660605.1 Nitratireductor sp. GCM10026969 | reverse complement strand
CGGGGCGGCCGCAAGACGCTTCTCGTCCTGCCCGGCTCGCGCCGCGGCGAGGTGCGCCGGCTGCTCGGGCCCTTCGGCGAGACGGTCGCGGAGCTCAAGGGAATGAAGGAGGACTTCGACGTCCTGCTGCCGACCGTCCCGCATGTCCTGCCGCTGGTCGAGGGGGCAACGCGGGGCTGGGCGGTGCGGCCGCAGATCATCCTCGACACGCAAGCCAAGTGGCGTGCCTTCGCGCGAGCGGATGCCGCACTTGCCTGCTCGGGAACGGTGGCGCTTGAGCTGGCGCTGGCGCGCGTGCCCTTCGTCAGCTGCTACAAGACCGACCTCGCCGCCCGCTTCGCCATGTCGCTGGTGACGGTCTGGTCCGCATCCCTGCCCAACCTGATCGCCGATTGGCCGGTAGTGCCGGAATATTTCAACGAATTCGTGCGCCCGGCCTATCTTGCCCGGCAGTTACGGCAATTGTGGCGTGCAACCCCGTTGCGCGAATCCCAGCGGGCCGGTTTCTCAGAGGTGACCGAGCGGCTCACGACGCCGAAGCCCTCGGGCGAGATGGCGGCGGAAATCGTGGCCGGCGTGATAAAGGGCATAGGACAGTAAGGGAATAGCGCCGCGGGGGCGGCCTTACTGCCCTGGATGTCGCCCGCCTTGGCGCGCCGGGATCGCCGCCTCACAGGACGACCTCGGCGCTCGCTATTCCCCTCCTGCCATGACCCTCTGCATCCGCACCTCCGTCGGCACATACTGTAGCGCTGGCGGAGCAGATGTGGTGGGCGGCGTTTGAGCATTGCACCTGCGTCAATTGTGTACCACCATGTCTTGACCATATACCGCTCAATCGGTATAGAAGCCGATAAAGTATTTTGAATTCTATAATATAGACAAGTATACATTGTTATTCTCCATCATATTGTCTTTGAGGTAGAAAATGCCTGCCACATCGTATGTGAACAATACCGGGATTGCCCCCATCGATGGTCTGCTGAGTGGTGTGAAATGGGCCACCCGCACGCTCACTTACAGCTTCCCGACCTCTAACACCTATTATGGCCTTCTCGGTTTCGGCTATGGCTTCGGTGAGCCGCTGTTGAATTTCAGCCCGTTGAACGAGGCGCAGAAGGGGGCGGCGCGCGCCGGCTTCGACATGTATTCTTCGGTCGCCAATCTCACCTTTCGCGAGGTGACGGAGACCGCCACTAGGCACGCGGATCTGCGCCTTGCCGAATCCGGCATGCCGAGCACCGCCTGGGCAGCCTATCCCTCGACCGCTGCCTCGGGGGGCGACATGTGGTTCAACAATTCCAGCCGCACGTACGATGCACCCATGAAGGGGGATTACGCCTTCGAGACATTCATACACGAGATGGGCCATGCGATGGGGCTGGAGCATCCCCATGAAGGCAATCCCATGCCGTATGGCCGGCATTCCCTCGAATATTCCGTCATGAGCTATCGTTCCTATGTTGGCGCGAGCGAGGAACACTACGTTAACGAGACCTGGGGCTACCCGCAATCGCTCATGATGTATGACATCGCGGCGCTCCAGCACATGTATGGCGCGAACTACAACACCAACAGCGGTGACACCGTCTATTCGTGGAACCCGAATACCGGCGAGATGTATATCGACGGCGCGGCGCAGGGAGCACCCGGGGGCAACCGCATCTTCCTTACCGTATGGGACGGCGGGGGCACCGATACCTATGATTTTTCGAACTACGGGACCGACCTGAAGGTCGACCTCAGGCCCGGCGCGTGGACCACCACTTCCGTTGCCCAATTGGCGCAACTGAGCTGGGACGGCGCGCATCCGGCTGTCGGCAACATCGCCAACGCTCTGCTTCACAACAATGATCCCCGCTCGCTGATCGAGAACGCCAAGGGCGGGGCCGGTAATGACACGATCACCGGTAATGCGGCCGCCAACACGCTGTGGGGCAACGGCGGCGACGACACGCTGCGCGGCCGCGAGGGCGGTGATAACCTGCTCGGCGGCCCGGGTGCGGATTTTCTCGACGGCGGGGCAGGCTTCGACTTCGCCCGCTACGACCATGCGGCAGCCGGTGTCGTGGCTCGGCTCGACGATGCGTCGTCCAACACCGGGGAAGCTGCCGGCGACCGCTATTCCGGCATCGAGGGCCTTGTCGGCAGCCGCTTCAACGACGTGCTCGTGGGCGATGCGGCCCGGAACGACCTTAACGGTCTGGACGGCAACGACATCCTCATCGGCGGCGGCGGCGACGATTTGCTTGACGGCGGCGCGGGTGGAGACATGTTCATCGGCGGCGCCGGCGCCGACACATTCGTGTTCGACGGGCTGGATGACGTGGAGGGCGATATGCGCGACTGCATCATGGACTTCACACCCGGGGCGGACCGGATCGACCTGAGGGGCATCGATGCCGATGTCAAGGCGGATGGAGACCAGGCGTTTTCCTTCATCGGCGACGCGGCGTTCAACGGCGGCGCGTGCCAGTTGCGGTTCTCCGAGCACGTTCTTTCCGGAGACGTCGATGGCGACCGCATCGCCGATTTCCAGATCGAGATGCCGAATGTGAACATCCTCGACAGCTCCAACCTTTATCTCTGAGAGGAGGAGAAAAGATCATGGGTGAGTGGATCGACTATTCCCGCTGGCCGGAATGCCCGGCCATGGAGCGCCCCGGCCTTGTCTTCGAGGTTCGGAACGGGCAGGGGCAGGTGATGCTGACCCGCTGCGAGGTGCCGCTGCCCATGCCCTTCGACTGGACATCCGCCCCGGTGCGGTTTCGGGTGATCGAGGAGCCGAAACCGCGCCACTCCACGCCGATCCCGCCGCCGCGGGGGTGAGGCTGCGTCGGTTCGGGCGGCGGCGGCGGCCGACGGGCGCCATCGCTAACTCGTATGGTCGCGATACGGCAAATCACGCCGGAGGCCATCCGCTGCGGTTTGATCAATGAGTCGCGAGCCTAAACCGCCCGCTCCATCAGCGCCTGCGCAGCCTGCGGCGCCCGCACCTTGCCCTCGTGGATGAAGTAGACGAAGACGTCGCGCGGTTTCGCCTCGAGCTTCACGGTCTCATCCGCCAGCGGCAGATCGCCCGGCATGCCCCCTTCGGCCCAGGTGCGGATCCGGTCGGCCCAGGCGTCGAGGTCGGCCGGCGCGTAGGCGGTGGGAATGGAATCCTCGCCGCGCTGCAGCCGGGCATAGACGAAATCGGCCGTCACGTCGGCCATTTCGGGATAGGTGAAATGGTGCGCATAGCAGATCGCCGTCCCGTATTTGCGTGCCAGCGCCGCGAATTCCGGAACGACGAAGGAGGGATGGCGCACCTCCAGCACGTGGCGCAGGCGGATGCCGTCCTGCTTCTCCGGCAGAAGCTTCAGAAAGCCCTCGAAATCCTCCGGGTCGAATTTCTTGGTGGGCGCGAACTGCCACAGGATGGGACCGAGCTTTTCGCCGAGCTCCGAAATCCCGGAGTCAAGGAAGCGCTGCACCGATTCACCGGCCTCGGCCAGCACCCGGCGATTGGTGGCGAAGCGGATTGCCTTCAGCGAAAAAACAAAACCTTCCGGCGTCTCACTTGCCCATTTGGTGAAGGTGGGCGGCTTGAAGGCCGAGTAATAGGTGCCGTTGACTTCGATCGTCGGCAACTGCCGGCTGGCATATTCGAGCTGCCGCTTCTTTGGCAGGTCGTCGGGATAGAACGTCCCCTCCCAAGGGGCGAAGGTCCAACCGCCGATGCCGGCGCGGATGATGCCGGATGTGGTCATGGGGTGCTTCCGACTGTGGCTATATTTCTACTGGTCAAGTACCAGGCGAAATGAAAAATTCTTCCCATTGTCTCTTATGAGCCTCTGGATCAAAATAAATGCGATTCCGACCGCGTAGCGGATACTATCATACTCTTCCGAAAAGCGCTTGTCCGGCTCCAACTCATCGCGCCGGAAGACGGACAGCACCTGTCGGTTGCCATGTATCATTTTTGACCTAAAACCATACGTCTTCTCTATTTGGTCCACCATGAACTGTCGACTGTTATGACCACTGAAAAGGCATCCTAATTTGGCAGTGAGCTGCCCAACGGAGGAACGACCAGAGTCAACTAATAGTGCCTCAATAGACGCAAGCGCCCATACAAGGTCAGAGAGCTCATCATTGCGAAAAGAGGTGTTGTACAAGCGCGTAAAATAGCTAAGAGAACGCGATGCAGGCGTATCGCTGAAGCCGCTAAACACTCCGTTTTTTGTTGACATCCATTTCCATACGGTATCGGGCGTTAGGTCGACGACGGGATCAATATTGTTGCCCTGCAGGTACTTCAAGCTCTCCGCGAGCGTTGAAAACAGCGTCTTGTCATGAAAAAGAAGTGTACGACCAGCCCGGTATTCTGACGCACCAAAGGATATCGAGGGATAGGAAAATTCGAGAGAAAGTAAATAAGTATTTACGCACAGCTTTAGGCTTCTTGGAGCTATGTGCTTACTCCAAAGGTGACGCTTCTCCGATGGACTTTTAGGGCTTTCCAAGCCATCCGAGCTCCTAGCTGTAATCGCCTTCGCGCCAGGAAACTGCAAACTCGTTTCAAAAAGCAGATCATACTCAACCCGCTCTTCCCATAGCTGTCGCGAGGGTGCGGGAGATAGCTTGGGTTCAACGATGCGTACGCTAATGAACTCACCGTCATGATATTCGCTGCCCCGAAAGCGAATCTGTCTCGCTGACGAGAAATATTCGGTCATTCGTGCGTGGCTTTCAAAAGGAAGCCGGCCAAACAACGGCAGGGGCTTGAGTACGTGAACGCGGGCAGAGAACTGCATAAAGCGGGGCCTACTCCGCCGCCTGTTTGCGCCGCGCGGGCCGTCTCTCCAGGAGCTCCTTCAGGAAATGCCCCGTATAGCTGCGCTCCTCGGCCATCACCTCGTCGATGGAGCCGGCCACGACCAGCTCGCCGCCGCCGTCGCCGCCCTCGGGGCCGAGGTCGAGCACCCAGTCGGCGGTCTTGATGACCTCCAGATTGTGCTCGATGACGACCACGGTATTGCCCTGGTCGACAAGTTCGTGCAGCACTTCAAGAAGTTTGGCCACATCGTGGAAATGCAAGCCTGTCGTCGGCTCGTCGAGAATGTAGAGCGTGCGTCCGGTGGCGCGCTTCGACAATTCCTTGGCGAGCTTGATGCGCTGGGCTTCGCCGCCCGACAGCGTCGTGGCCTGCTGGCCGATCTTCACATAGCCGAGCCCGACCCGGGCGAGGGTGGACAGCTTGTCGCGGACCGCCGGCACGGCGGAGAAGAATTCCACCCCCTCGTCGACGGTCATCTCCAGGACGTCGGCGATGGACTTGCCCTTGAAGGTGACCTCCAGCGTCTCGCGGTTGTAGCGTTTGCCGTGGCAGACGTCGCAGGTGACGTAGACATCCGGCAGGAAGTGCATCTCGATCTTGATGACGCCGTCGCCCTGGCAGGCCTCGCAGCGCCCGCCCTTGACGTTGAAGGAGAAGCGTCCCGGCTGGTAGCCGCGGGCCTTGGCTTCCGGCAGGCCGGTAAACCAGTCGCGGATGGGTGTGAAGGCGCCGGTATAGGTGGCGGGGTTGGAGCGCGGCGTGCGGCCGATGGGCGACTGGTCGATGTCGATCACCTTGTCGAGGAACTCCAGCCCCTCGATGCGGTCGTGCTCGGCCGGGTGCTCGCGCGCGCCCATGATGCGCCGCGAGGCGGCCTTGTAGAGCGTCTCGACCAGAAACGTCGACTTGCCGCCGCCCGAGACGCCGGTCACGCAGGTGAAGGTGCCGAGCGGGACGTCGGCAGTGACGTTCTTCAGATTGTTGCCGCGTGCGCCCACCACCCGGATGCGCCGCTTCTTCGGGATATCGCGTCGCTGCTCCGGAATGGGTATGGCAAGTTCGCCGGTGAGATATTTGCCGGTGATGGAGGCGGGGCTCGCCATGATGTCGCCAGGCCGGCCCTCGGCAACGATGCGCCCGCCATGAACGCCAGCGGCCGGGCCGATGTCCACCACATAATCGGCTGTCAGGATCGCGTCCTCGTCGTGCTCGACGACGATCACCGTGTTGCCGAGGTCGCGCAGGTGGCGCAGCGTGGCGAGCAGCCGGTCGTTATCGCGCTGGTGCAGCCCGATCGAGGGTTCGTCGAGCACGTAGAGCACGCCCGTCAGCCCCGAGCCGATCTGCGAGGCAAGCCGGATGCGCTGGCTCTCGCCGCCCGAGAGCGAGCCGGAATTGCGCGACAGGGTGAGATATTCGAGGCCGACCTCATTGAGGAAATCGAGCCGCTCGCGAATCTCCTTGAGAATGCGTGCGGCGATCTCGTTCTGCTTGTCGCTGAGGCGTTCCGGCAGGGCCTTGAACCACGCGCCCGCCTTGCGGATCGACATCTCTGTCACTTCGCCGATATGCAGGCGGTCGATCTTGACCGCCAGCGCTTCGGGCCGAAGCCGATGGCCGCCGCAGGCCGGGCACGGATAGGCGGACATGTAGCGCTCGATCTCCTCGCGCATCCACGCCGACTCGGTCTCTCGCCAGCGCCGTTCGAGATTGTTGACCACGCCTTCGAAGGGCTTCGTCGTGCGGTAGCTGCGCAGGCCGTCGTCATAGTCGAAGGCGATCTTGCGCTCGCCCGTGCCGTATAGGATAGCCTGCCTGGCTTCGTCCGGCAGGTCCTTCCAGCGCTTTCCGACCTTGAAACCGAATTCCTTGCCAAGCGCTTCCAGCGTCTGCAGGTAATAGGGAGAGGTTGACTTGGCCCAAGGCTGAATGGCGCCTTCACGCAGCACCGCGTTCTCGTTCGGAACCACCAGTTCCGGATCGATGGCGCGCTGGCTGCCGAGCCCGTCGCAGGTGGGGCACGCGCCGGCGGGATTGTTGAAGGAGAACAGACGTGGCTCGATCTCGGGAATGGTGAAGCCGGAAACGGGGCAGGCGAACTTTTCCGAAAAGAGCAGCCGCTCGTGCGTTTCGTTCTTTGATTTGTTCGCCGCGCCGCCTTCCGCCGTTTCTTCCTCAGGCAGCGGCCGGTCCGCGAACTCGGCCACGGCAAGGCCGTCCGACAGTTTGAGGCAGGTCTCGAGCGAGTCGGCCAGGCGCGTGGCGAGGTCCGGTCGGACCACCACGCGGTCCACCACTACGTCGATATCGTGCTTGTATTTCTTGTCGAGGGCCGGTGCGTCGGCGATCTCGTAGAATTGGCCGTCGACCTTGACGCGCTGAAAGCCCTTCTTCTGGAGCTCGGCGAGTTCCTTGCGGTACTCGCCCTTCCGCCCGCGCACGATGGGGGCGAGGATATAAAGCCGCGTGCCTTCCTCGAGCGTCAGCACCCGGTCGACCATCTGGCTTACCGTCTGGCTTTCGATGGGAAGCCCCGTTGCCGGTGAATAGGGCACGCCCACGCGCGCGAACAAAAGGCGCATGTAGTCGTAGATCTCGGTGACCGTGCCGACGGTCGAGCGCGGGTTCTTCGATGTCGTCTTCTGCTCGATGGAGATCGCCGGCGACAGCCCGTCGATCTCGTCGACGTCCGGCTTCTGCATCATCTCCAGGAACTGCCGGGCATAGGCCGACAGGCTTTCGACATAACGCCGCTGCCCCTCGGCATAGATCGTGTCGAAGGCGAGCGACGATTTGCCCGAGCCCGACAGCCCGGTCATGACGATCAGGCGCTCGCGCGGCAAGTCCAGATCGACGTTCTTCAGATTGTGCTCGCGCGCGCCGCGAATGGAAATCAGCTTGTTTTCGGGCATGCCCCGTCGCTGCCTTGTCTCAATCGGTTCGGTGTGGCCAGCTGGTGCCGGCCAGGGCTCATGTAGGAAATGCGCAGCACATGTCGATGGCGCCACCGCATTCCGCGCCCATCCAGTGCCGGAGGCCTGCACCTCTTTTCCAGCTTTTTGCCCTACAGGGCAAGTGGAAAGAACAAAGAACGAACGGTCTCCTGACATCCTCCTGCTAGCGCTTCGCATGCCCACGCTCGCGCTCGGCTTTGAAGGGAAGCGGAGGCACGTCTTGACGGGGAGCGCATGCAGGCGCACATTGACCATATCCGCTGGTCGACGGTTCATGACGACATGGTCTTGAACGCAGTGCCCGATCGGCGCGATACAAGCAATGGACGAGGAGGGAGGCAATGACTCCACCCGACTGTTCCAGCGGCTCCGCCGATAGCGCGGAGCCACAGCCGCGTCGGTCCTGACGCCGGTAAGCACGGCCCAGCGGGGCAACGGCCGGGCGGGAGAAGCCCCGGCCTCGAAGGCTGAGATGGCCAGCGCCACGCGGCTGCCACACACAATTGACTGGATAAGTGCAGGACGTGTCTCGCACCGCCCTGAAAGTTGCCGGCGATGCCTTCCGGCAAAAATATAATAGCCCCGTGCGCTCGAGAACCAGGCAGCGACGGGGCTTTTCCGTTCCAAGTCAATTCACCGGTTCAGCGCCTTTCCACACGTGAACGGAAGGCGCGGCGCTGCAAGCTGGAAGCGAGCGCCCAGATTGTCGGTGGCAAGGTGAAACCGATGAATTTTGCCCTATCTCAATGATTTCAGCGTTACGCGCGTGATTGCTTCCCGTGTCGGGCCGTAATGGCTTTCGCCGGTGAAGTCCGTTGCAATGAAGAGTTCAAGGAGGATCGCGGCGATGTACAAGAAAATTCTGGTTCCGGTCGATCTGGCGCACGCGGACAAGCTTCAAAGGGCTCTGGATGTTTCCTCCGATCTTGCGAAACACTATGGCGCCTCCATCTGCTATGTCGGCGTGACGACGGCGCTGCCGAGCGGTGTGGCCCATTCCGAGGCCGAGTTCGCTCAGAAGCTGGAGCGCTTCGCCGCCGAGCAGGGCGCGAAGCACGGGCTGTCGGTCGAGACGAAGGTTGCTGAAAGCCATGATCCCGTGCGCGATCTGGATGACGTGCTGGGCAAGGTGATCAAGGATCACGGCGCCGACCTCGTGGTGATGGCGTCGCACGTGCCGACCTTCTGGGACCGTGTGTTCTCTTCGAACGCCGGCTATCTCGCCGCGCACACGACCGTTTCGGTCTTCATCGTGCGCTAGCGGACCGGGGCCTGAAAGCCTAGATCGGTTTTCGGAACGCACGATGCGCTGGAGGACGGTGTTCGGACCCGCGAGCGGAACCGGTGATGTTTTCCTCGGCTGCAAGTCGTCCCGCGCTCGCGCGTTCGCCATCTTTCTCGGCGTGCAAGGTAAGGAATGCGCTTGTGGGGATTGCGCGGATATGTTACGGAACAAAGCAGGAACTTATAAGGTGACGGACTGCAAATGAGCTGTGGACGGCGGTTTGTCTCGTCCCTTGGGCGCGCGCATCGTGGCCGGGTATCGGCTAAGGTCGCAGCGGCTTGACGGGTGGGCGGTCGGGCCGCATCGCCGTACAGCGCGGTGCCGGGTGCGGCGCTTGCAGTTTCGATTATGTGGAGTGATGTGATGGCGGGCAGTGTTAACAAGGTCATCCTGGTCGGCAATCTGGGCGCCGATCCGGAAATCCGGCGGCTCAATTCCGGCGATCCGGTGGTCAACATGCGGATCGCCACCTCCGAGACCTGGCGTGACCGGAACACCGGCGAGCGGCGCGAGCGCACCGAGTGGCACAACGTCGTGATCTTCAATGACAACCTGGCCAAGGTGGCGGAGCAGTATCTGAAAAAGGGTATGAAGGTCTACATCGAGGGGCAGCTCCAGACCCGCAAATGGACCGATCAGTCCGGCCAGGACCGCTATACGACCGAGGTCGTCCTGCAGAAGTTCCGCGGCGAGCTGCAGATGCTGGATTCACGCGGCCAGGGCGGTGGCGAGGGACAGGTCGGTTACAGCGGCGGGCGCGGCTCCGATTTTGGCCAGTCGGGCCCGGCCGAAAACACCGGCGGCGGCGGTGGCGACTACTCGCGTGACCTGGACGACGAGATCCCGTTTTGACGGGTGGAGCGCCTGACTTGGCATGCTATGTGGCGGGCGACCGGCGGGGCTGACGTCCCGCAGGCGCGCAATTCTGCGCAAGTCCGGCCGGAGAAGGCGAAGCCGCAGGGCCGGATCGCCCCGCAGATGGCTTAAACACGTTGACTTTGCCGTTTTCCTCGCTTAATTGAGCCGCCAAGCGCGATGGCGGGTTGCTGTCGCGCTTTTTGACGTGTCCCGTGGAAATGCTGCCATGCGTGGGCGGCTTTCCTGTCAGGTCTCGAAAACGGAGGCCAGAGGAGGGCGCGTTTCCTTCACCTGGAACATGCGGTTCCGGGTGTCTTTGTTTGAAAGGGAATGCGATGAGCAAACGCCAATCCGCGAAATACAAGCTCGACCGCCGTCTTGGCGAGAATATCTGGGGCCGGCCGAAATCCCCCGTCAACCGCCGTGAATACGGTCCCGGCCAGCACGGTCAGCGCCGCAAGGGCAAGCTGTCCGACTTCGGTCAGCAGCTGAGGGCCAAGCAGAAGCTGAAGGGTCATTACGGCGACATCTCCGAGAAGCAGTTCCGCCGCATCTATGAGGAGGCGAACCGCCGCAAGGGCGAGACGACGGAGAACCTGATCGGCCTGCTCGAATCGCGGCTCGACGCCGTCGTCTACCGTGCCAAGTTCGTCCCGACGATCTTCGCCGCACGCCAGTTCATCAATCACGGCCATGTCAACGTCAACGGTCGGCGGGTGAACATCCCGTCCTACCGCTGCAAGCCGGGCGACGTGATCGAGGTGCGTGAGAAGTCGAAGCAGCTCACCACCGTGCTCGAGGCGATCCAGCTCGCCGAGCGCGATGTGCCGGAGTATGTTGAGGCCGACCACAACAAGATGGTCGCGAAGTATGTTCGCGTCCCGGCGCTCTCCGATGTGCCTTACGCGGTGCAGATGGAGCCGAGCCTGGTCATCGAGTACTATTCACGCTGACCGGGTAAGAATACCGTTGCCAGGAAAGGCCGCCGCGTGCGGCCTTTTTCTTTTTCGCCGGCAGCGTTAGAAATTGTTGGGGATTATGGATCATTTCACCGTTTCGCGGAAACGGTGAAACAGTCTGGCTTTGTTCACGCAATTTGCTCCATGGAGGGGCAGGCATGATGACGATCCGCCAGGAGCCCGAGCTCGAAACGGCGGCAGCAGCGGCGAGCCATCCGCTCTTTTCGGATGCTCCCTCGTCGGTCGAGTTCAACAAGCTGCGCAAGCGCCTTCTGCGCCTCACACGCCAGGCGATCGAGGATTTCTCGATGGTCACGCCGGGCGAGCGCTGGCTGGTGGCGCTGTCGGGCGGCAAGGATTCCTACGGCCTGCTTACTGTTTTGCTGGACCTCAAGTGGCGCGGCCTTCTGCCGGTCGATCTGCTGGCCTGCAATCTCGACCAGGGCCAGCCCAATTTTCCCAAGCATGTGCTGCCCGACTACCTGGCGCGGATCGGCGTCGCCCATCGCATCGAATATCAGGACACCTATTCGGTGGTGACGGAGAAGATCGGCGAAAACCGCACCTATTGCTCGCTCTGCTCACGGCTGCGCCGCGGCCACCTCTACCGGATCGCTCGCGAGGAGGGGTGTTCGGCCCTGGTGCTCGGCCATCACCGCGAGGACATCCTCGAAACTTTCTTCATGAACCTTTTCCATGGCGGCCGCCTGGCGGCGATGCCGCCCAAGCTCGTCAACGACGAGGGGGATATCGTCGTGCTGCGGCCGCTGAGTTTCTGCGCCGAGGCGGATCTGGCGAAATTCGCCGCGGCCATGCGTTTTCCGATCATCCCATGCGATTTGTGCGGCAGTCAGGACGGGCTGCAGCGCAACGCGATGAAGGCCATGCTGGCCGACATCGAAAACCGCATGCCGGGCCGCAAGGATACCATGATCCGTGCACTCGCCAACGCACGTCCCTCGCATCTGCTCGACCGCGCGCTGTTCGACTTCGCCGCGGTGAAACCCGGTGGTGCTTGATCTCCAGGTTATTCGCTGCGGGCGGAAACACGCTCTGGGCGCACAGGCGTACCCGGCCGGCGCGTCTCGCGAAAGACGATGTAGATGCCGCTGGCGATGATCACCGCTGCGCCGGCGTAGGTCCAGCCGTCGGGAACCTCGCTCCACACGAGCCAGCCGATCAGTGACGCCCACAAAAGTGCCGTGTAGTCGAACGGCGCGACGATTGCCGCCGGCGCCAGGCGGAACGCCTGTGTGATCAGCACGATGCCGGCGCTGCCGACAATGGCTATGGCGACGAAAAAGGGCAGATGAGCGAGCGACGGCGTCTGCCACTCGGTCCACGACAGGCCGCCGCTGATCAGCATGGGAAAGAGAACGATGTAGAACATGGTTGTCCACACGCTCTCGTCGCGGGCTATCCAGCGCGCGCTGATCATCATCAGCGCGTAAAGCATCGCCGCGCAGAGCACGAGCAGCGAAGCCGTCTGGAAAGTAGCCGCGCCGGGACGCACGATGATCAGGACGCCGATGAAGCCGACGATCACGGCCGTCCAGCGGCGCAGGCCGACATGCTCGCGAAGGAGCGGCACGGAAAGCGCGGTGATGAAGAGGGGCGCGGCAAAGATCAGCGAGGTCGCCTCGGCAAGCGGCAGGGCGCGAATGCTCAGAAAGAAGCACAATGCCGCGAAGACGGAAAATGCACCACGCATGAGATGCAGCCCCGGGTGCCGGGTGGGCAGCGCCGCGCGCCCGGCGACGCTGACGACCATGATTGTCACGAGGGGAAGAGCGATCAGATTGCGCAGGAAGATGATCTGCAGCGGCGCGTAATGGTCCATCAGCCATTTGGCAAGCGAGTCGTTGAGCACGAGACAGAGAACGCCCGCGCACATGACGAGGATCGCCTGCGTGCTGCCTGCGGCGCCCTCGGTCGGTTCGCTGGAGACCGTCATGTTCCCTCCCTTTGCAAGTACGCTTGCCCGGCGCCTGTCAGAGCGCGGGATTGACCGTTCGGAAGAGCCGACCGCGCTCGGCGATGAGCACCAGAACGATCGCGGCGAATGAGACGGCGAAATAGCCGCCGGCAAGGGGTGTCAGCGTGTCGTTGAAGGCCTGGCCGATCAGCGCACCGATGATCCCGCCGCCGAGCGTGGTGAGGAAGCCCAGCACGGCCGCGGCCGTCCCCGCGACCCGGCCCAGCGGCTCCATGGCGATGGCGTTGAAGTTGGGGCCGATCCAGCCGAACTGGAACATCGACAGCGAGAACAGCAGGAAGAATACGGGGAAGGGGATCGGGCCGAGAAGGGAGAGCACGAGCCAGACACCGTTGACCAGGAGAAAGCCGACCAGTGCCCCGTGCGAAAGCCGCCGCATGCCGAAGCGGCCGACGAGGCGCGAATTGGTGAAGGAGGAAAGTGCCATCAATCCCGCGCCGATGGCGAAGAGCAGGGGGAACAGGTCACCCATGCCATAGATGTCGACATAGATCTGCTGTGCGGAGTTGATGAAGCCGAAGAGAGCTCCGAAGATTGCGGTCGTGGCGAATGCGTAGCCAAGGGCGATGCGGCTGGTGACGACCAGCCGGAAACCTTCGGTCACCGAAGCGAGCGAGAGCGAGCGCCTGTCCTCCGGCGCCATGGTCTCGGGCAGCCGGAGCATGGCCCACAGCGTGATCAAGAGCGCCAGCGTCGCCATCATGAGAAAGATCAGGGACCAATTGCCCAGAAGCATCGCCCCCTGGCCGAGGCTGGGCGCCATCACGGGGACCACCATGAAGACCATCATCACCATGGACATGACCTCCGCCATCTGCCGCCCCTCGAACACGTCGCGTATGGCCGAGACGGCGATGACGCGCGTGGCGGCCGAGCCGATGCCCTGGAGGAAACGTAAGGCAAGCAGCGCCGCGAAACTGGGTGCGAAGGCTGATGCCAGGGCGGCGCTCACATAGACGACCAGCCCGAACAGAAGCGGACCGCGCCGGCCGAAACGATCCGAGATCGGGCCGTAGAAGAGCTGTGCGCCGCCGAAGCCGACCAGATAGGCCGTGATGACGAACTGACGGTGATTCTCGTTGGACACGCCGAGTGCGGCGCCGATCTGCTGCAGGGCGGGGAGCATGATGTCGATTGCCATGGCGTTGAGTGCCATGAGTGCTGCCGCCAGCGCGATGAACTCGACCTTGCCGATGGAAAGACGTGATCGTACGGGCTCTTCGCGTAAAGCCGAGTGGTCCATTTCCATTCCCCGTGACGTGCCCGGCGGACGGGCATCGCAATTTCGAAAAAGTATCGCGCGCCGAGGAATCGGCACGGCACAAATAAACGCGCCGGCTTGAAAGCCGGCGCGGAACACGTCTCAGGCGGCGATGCCGTATCGCCGGTATGGAGGCGCCCTGCCGTGCGGCACCGGGCGCAACGGCGTCAGGCGGCGCCGCGCACGCCTACACCCTTTTCCGAGAGGACCGTCTGCAGTTCGCCCGCCTGGAACATCTCGCGGATGATGTCGCAACCGCCGACGAACTCGCCCTTTACATAGAGCTGTGGAATGGTGGGCCAGTTGGAGTATTCCTTGATGCCCTGGCGCAATTCGTCCGAGGTGAGCACGTTGACGCCCTTGTAGTCGACCCCGAGGTAATCCAGGATTTGCACGACCTGTCCGGAAAAGCCGCACTGCGGAAACCCGGGCGTGCCCTTCATGAACACCACGACGTCGTTGCCGCGCACCTCGCTGTCGATGAATTCGTTGATACCGCTCATCGTCCGTCCTTTCGTTGCCGGGTTCAAGGCCCGGCATTCGCAAGCTGTGATCCCCTATTTATTGCACGATTCCGCCGGGTGCAATGCGGCGGCCAAGATTCTCCCGACAAAGCCGCCACGGCGGCACCTGCCTGCGGCCATTGCGGAAGCGTCCGCCCGAAGGCATAACAGCACGCTGTCCGCAGCTTAGTTCGAATCGAAAGGTCGCTCCATGTCGAACGCGTCGAAAACCGCCCCGAGACTCGCCTTCAGCCCGCTCGACCTGCCGAACCGCTCGCTGGGCTGGCAGGTCGCGGCGGTCGTCCTGGGATCGGTGCTTCTCACCATCGCCTCCTATGTCGAGGTGCCGATGGTCCCCGTGCCGATGACCATGCAGACCTTCGCCGTCGCTCTCGTCGGCGCGCTCTTTGGCTGGCGGCTGGGCGGCATCACCGTGCTGGCGTGGCTCGCCGAGGGCGCTTCCGGACTACCGGTGCTCGCCGGCGGCCACGCAGGGCTGCACCATTTCGCCGGTCCCACGGCCGGTTATCTCTTCGCCTTTCCCGTGATGGCCGTGCTGACGGGATGGCTTGCCGAGCGTGGCTGGAACGGGCGCAGGGTCGGCTTTGCCTTCGTGTCCATGCTGCTCGCCCACGGTCTTTGCCTGGCACTCGGCGCGGCATGGCTGGCAACCATCATTGGCGTCGAGCAGGCGATCGTCCACGGCGTGACGCCGTTCCTTCTCGGTGCCGTCCTGAAATCCGCGCTTGGCGCGGCGACCCTCAAGGCGCTTCAGGCCGGCAAGACGCAGCAGGCGGCGTGACCGTCCGGCTCAGAGCCCATCACCTGCTCTGCCTGCTGACCTATGTGGGCGAGGGCTATAGCCGCGCCTTCACGGCCAACTACGACGTCATCGCGAAGCGGATCGCGGCCGGCGAAGACATCCGCATCGTCGCCGGTCCCGATGATATTTGCGCCCCGCTGCTTGGCGGTCCGCAGCCCCATTGCCACCGCGAAAGCGTGCGCAAACGGGACCGTCTGGCGGCCGAAGCGGTGGCTGCCCTATTGCGCCGACCGATCGTTCCGGGCGTGCTTCTCAAACTCGAAAAAGCCGATCGTCAGCGTATGCGCACGGCGTTTGCCGCCGGGCAGATCCGCGCTGCCTGCAAGGGATGCCAATGGCATGCATTGTGCAGTGAAATAGCGGGTTCGGGCTATGATGGTGCAAGGTTGCCGTCTTAGGACTGACCATCACGGCACGAAAGTGAGGGATGGGACGGTGCTCAGTCCGGCACGCTTGTCTGCAGTGCCAGGGCGTGCAGGACCCCGCCCATGTTGCCCTTGAGCGCGTCATAGACCATCTGGTGCTGCTGAACGCGGGTCTTGCCGCGGAAACTCTCGGCCACGACTTCAGCCGCGTAATGGTCACCGTCGCCGGCGAGGTCGCGAATGGTGACCTTCGCGTCAGGAATAGCTTGCTTGATCAGGCGCTCGATGTCGCCGGCGCTCATTGCCATGATGTACTCTCCCCATCCGGGGCCCGCCCCGGCGGTACCCTGCCACACGGGACGCCTGTTTCGAGTGCGGCGTCCCTTTTCGAATCCGATATGGCACGCGCGCCGCTCGCTTTCAATTCTCAACCAACGCTGTAATACCGGCAAACACGGCGCGGACGGCGCCGGCGAACTGAAACGCGACTGCAGCCTCAGAGAAGGTCCAGTTCGGCAATATGGCGGGCGGTCAGGACGAAGGGAACGCCCGCCGCGCAGGCTTCGCGCCACCACTGCGGAACATCCCCGGATTTGAACTCGGGCACCGTCTTCTCCCTCAGTGCCTTGTGCTTGCGGCGCGTGCGGCGGCTCTCTTGGTGTTGCAGGAATGCTGCCTTGGAGGTGAGCTTCTGCGCCAGCGCCCGCAGCGGATTCCGGTTCGCTTTCTCGAAAATGCCCTCATCAAGCCAGCGGGCGTCGACTCCGCCTTCGATCTCCCTGTCCCACCAGGCGTATCCGAGACTCACCTGATCCCATATCGCCGGAAAGTCCCGGCAGTACATGCACCAGCGATCGAGCATCCGGCGTGCAGCTTCCGACTTCCCGAAATAGATCTGGCCGCCGAAGAAATTCCACCCCTCGCGCCTGACCACGGCGAAGTCGCACGTCAGGCCCTCGAGTTCATGTGGCCGGCGAAGGAGGATGGCATCGGCATCGACCCAGCAGACCGGCCTCTCAACGCGGCTCCATATCTCGCGGATGAACAAGGCTTTTTGGGCACAATTCTCAACCCAGTTCGATTTGGCCGGACGCGGCTCGACGATGTGCTCAAGGTCGAGGCGGGATAGTGACCGGGTAAGATTGCGCGCGCGATCTTCATAGGGAGTGTCAGGCGTGAAATAGGAGATAAATAGGGGCATCGCCGGCATTCGAAAAACTCTCTGGTTGTTTCAATGCTTCGGACGGCTATGCCCCATATTTGTTCATTGAATGACTTCGGCCTCCATGAAGCGCGGAAACCATCCCTCATGGACCGCCTTCAGGGCCGAGACCGCCACCGCGCGCGCCTCGCCAAGCTTCAGGCTATCTCCGCCAGTCCGGCCGATCGGGACGAGGGATACGCCGGCGCTCTTCGCCTCTTCGAGGAGAGATTTCAGCTCTTTACCGCCCGGGGACGCGGGAGCGGTAATCACGTAACGGCCCTGGTCCTCGCCGAAGAAGGAGAGGGTGGGGTTGGCGCCAACAGGCTCTTCAATCCGGGCGCCGATGCCTGACGCCATGGCCATCTCGGCAAGCGCTACTGCGAGCCCGCCATCGGAGCAGTCATGGACGGTGGTGAGCTGGCCGGAGCGAATCAGCCCACGCACGAAATCGCCGACGCGCTTCTCGTGCTCCAGGTCCACCGGCGGCGGGGTGCCTTCGGCCCGCCCGTGAATGTCGCGCAGATAGACGGACTGGCCGAGATGCGTGCCCCACTCCGCCGGCGCGCCGGCGAGCAGGATCGTCTCGCCTTCGCCGGCGAAGGCGATCCGCGCCATCGTCGTCCAATCGGGGATGAGCCCAACGCCGGCGATGGTGGGCGTCGGCGGGATCGGCTCACCCAGCGTCTCGTTGTAGAGCGAGACATTGCCGGAGACGATCGGGAAGCTGAGCGTGCGGCAGGCCTCGCCCACGCCTTCGACGGCGCGCACGAACTGGCCCATGATGTCGGGGCGCTGCGGGTTGCCGAAATTGAGGTTGTCTGTGGCGGCCAGCGGTTCGGCGCCGGTTGCCGTTAGGTTGCGCCAGCATTCGGCCACCGCCTGCTTGCCGCCCTCGTAAGGGTCGGCCTCGCAATAGCGCGGCGTCACGTCGGAGGAAAAGGCGAGCGCCTTGGTGGCATGGTCTTCGACCCGCACCACGCCCGCGTCGCCGCCCGGGATCTGCAGCGAATTGCCCTGGATCAGCGTATCGTACTGCTCCCACACCCAACGGCGGGAGGAGAGATCGGGCGAGCCGACGAGCTTCAGGAGCGCCTCGGCGACATCCGTTTGTGGAACGCTCGCCGGGACGAGGGCAGGGGGTGCTTTTGGCGTCACCCAGGGCCGGTCGTATTCCGGCGCCTCGTCGCCCAGCTCCTTGATGGGCAGGTTGGCGACCTCCTCGCCCTGATGCAGGATGCGGAAGCGCTTGTCGTCCGTGGTGTGGCCGACGATGGCGAAGTCGAGGCCCCATTTGCGGAAGATCGCCTCGGCCTCCGGCTCCTTTTCGGGGCGCAGCACCATGAGCATGCGCTCCTGGCTTTCCGACAGCATCATCTCGTAGGCCGACATGCGCTCTTCGCGCACCGGCACCTTGTCGAGATCGAGCTCGATGCCGAGATCGCCCTTGGCGCCCATCTCGACGGCCGAGCAGGTGAGCCCCGCCGCGCCCATATCCTGGATGGCGATGACGGCGCCAGTGTCCATCAGCTCCAGGCAGGCTTCCAGCAGGCACTTTTCGGTGAAAGGGTCGCCGACCTGGACCGTCGGGCGCTTCTCGTCGATATCGGCGTCGAATTCGGCCGAGGCCATGGTGGCGCCGCCGACGCCGTCACGTCCCGTCTTGGCGCCAAGATAAACCACCGGCAGGCCCACGCCCTCGGCCTTGGAATAGAAGATCGCATCGGTGCGGGCGAGGCCGGCGGCGAAGGCGTTCACCAGGCAATTGCCGTTGTAGCGCGGGTCGAAATTCACTTCACCGCCCACCGTCGGCACGCCGAAGGAGTTGCCGTAGCCGCCGATGCCGGCCACCACGCCCGCCACCAGGTGCCGCGTCTTCGGATGATCCGGCGCGCCGAAGCGCAGCGCGTTCATGGCCGCGATCGGCCGCGCGCCCATGGTGAAGACGTCGCGCAGGATGCCGCCAACGCCCGTTGCAGCCCCCTGATAGGGCTCGATATAGGAAGGGTGGTTGTGGCTCTCCATCTTGAAGACGACGCACTGGCCGTCGCCGATGTCGACCACGCCGGCGTTTTCGCCCGGCCCCTGGATCACCCGCTGCCCCGACGTCGGCAGGGTCCTGAGCCACTTCTTCGAGCTCTTGTAGGAGCAGTGCTCGTTCCACATGGCCGAGAAGATGCCGAGCTCCGTGAAAGTCGGCTCGCGGCCGATGAGGTCGGTGATGTGCCGGTATTCCTCCGGCGTCAGCCCGTGGGCGGCAACGAGGTCGTCGGTGATCGGAATCGTATTGGGAATGCTCATGGGGGGCGTTCTGGTTCGGGGCGCTGATCTGGTTCGGCTCATAGCCTACCTTGCGCCTGAATTCACCGCTCCGAAGCGAAAAAACTCTGCGCAACGAGGAAAAAAGTGGGAAGTTGCCGGCAGCCCGGCGAGCCTGGGACGGGAAGGCGGCCACGCCCTTGGCCGACCTTTGCTCGCAAACCTATATCCAAGGCGGTGATTTCTGGACAGGCCCGGGTGCGGGCGCTAAAAGGCGGCGATCCCTTTCCCGCACAGGCAGGCGGGCTTTCTGAAAAGGCAAAACATGAGTGGCGTCAACGGCATCCGGTCGACATTTCTCGACTACTTCAAGAAGAACGGACACGAGATCGTGGCCTCGGGGCCGCTTGTGCCGCGCAACGACCCCACCCTCATGTTCACCAACGCCGGCATGGTGCAGTTCAAGAACGTCTTCACCGGCCTGGAGAAGCGCCCCTACGACAGAGCTGTGACCGCGCAGAAATGCGTGCGCGCCGGGGGCAAGCACAACGACCTCGACAATGTCGGCTACACCGCGCGCCACCACACCTTCTTCGAGATGCTGGGCAACTTCTCCTTCGGCGACTACTTCAAGGATGTCGCCATCGAGCTTGCCTGGAACCTGGTGACGAAGGAATTCGGCCTCGATCCGAAGCGCCTGCTGGTGACGGTCTACCATACCGACGACGAGGCGGCCGGACACTGGAAGAAGATCGCCGGCTTGCCTGAGGACCGCATCATCCGCATCCCGACAAGCGATAATTTCTGGGCCATGGGCGATACCGGCCCGTGCGGGCCGTGCTCCGAGATCTTCTACGATCACGGCGAGGGGATTCCCGGCGGTCCGCCCGGAAGCCCGGACGAGGACGGCGACCGGTTCATCGAGATCTGGAATCTCGTCTTCATGCAATACGAGCAGTTGAGCGCGGAAGAACGCGTCGACCTTCCGCGCCCGTCGATCGACACCGGCATGGGGCTGGAACGCATCGCCGCCGTGCTCCAGGGCGTGCACGACAATTACGAAACCGATCTTTTCCGCGCGCTCATCCATGCTTCGGAGGAGGCGATCGGTGTCAGGGCAGAAGGCGCGCGCCAGGCGAGCCACAAGGTGATCGCCGACCATCTGCGCGCGACAAGCTTCCTCATCGCCGACGGTGTCCTGCCGTCCAATGAGGGGCGCGGTTACGTGCTGCGCCGCATCATGCGCCGCGCCATGCGCCATGCGCAGCTTCTG
Source organism: Nitratireductor sp. GCM10026969 (assembly GCF_042660605.1). Classification (NCBI taxonomy): domain Bacteria; kingdom Pseudomonadati; phylum Pseudomonadota; class Alphaproteobacteria; order Hyphomicrobiales; family Phyllobacteriaceae; genus Nitratireductor; species Nitratireductor sp. GCM10026969. The sequence goes on along the minus strand of NZ_JBHSUM010000018.1, from coordinate 26,484 downwards.
GGAGCGGAGGAGCCGCTGATGTGGCGGCTGGTGCCGGCGCTGGTGCGCGAGATGGGGCAGGCCTATCCGGAGCTCGTGCGCGGCGAGGCGCTGATTACGGAAACGCTGAAACTGGAGGAAACGCGCTTCCGCAAGACGCTGGCGCGCGGCCTCAACCTGCTCTCCGATGCCACCGACAAAATGGGCGAGGGCGACCGGCTCGACGGCGAAACCGCCTTCAAGCTCTACGACACCTACGGCTTTCCGCTCGATCTCACCCAGGACGCGCTGCGCCAGCGCGGTATCTCCGTCGATCTCGACGGTTTCAACGCCGCCATGGAGCGCCAGAAGGCCGAGGCACGCGCAAGCTGGGCGGGTTCCGGTGAGGCCGCTGCGGAGACGGTGTGGTTCAGGGTCAAGGACGAGGTGGGTGCCACGGATTTCCTCGGCTACGAAACCGAGAAGGCCGAGGGCGTGATCACCGCGCTGGTCAAGGACGGTGCGATCGTCGAGACCGCCGAGGAAGGCGAGGTGGTGGCGGTCGTCACCAACCAGACGCCGTTCTATGGCGAGTCGGGCGGCCAGGTGGGTGATGCCGGTCTGATCGAAGGCGACGGCTTCACGATCGCCGTCGATGACACGCAGAAGAAGGGCGAGGGTCTTCTGGTCCATTTCGGCAAGGTCATTAAGGGCAAGGTGCAGAGCGGAGAGGAAGTGGCGCTGCGCGTCGATCATGACCGCCGCAGCCGCATCCGGGCCAATCACTCGGCCACGCATCTCGTCCACGAGGCGCTGCGCGAGGTGCTGGGCACCCACGTCGCCCAGAAGGGCTCGCTGGTGGCGCCCGATCGGCTGCGCTTCGACTTCTCTCATCCGAAGCCGATTTCGGAGGACGAGCTTGGCCGCATCGAGGAGCTTGCCAACGAGATCGTGCTGCAGAACGCACCGGTCGTCACGCGGCTGATGACCGTCGAGGACGCCATTGCCGAGGGCGCGATGGCCCTGTTCGGCGAGAAATACGGCGAGGAGGTGCGCGTGGTCTCCATGGGCACGGCGACCGACGGCGAAAAGGCGGGCAAGACCTATTCGATGGAGCTTTGCGGCGGCACCCATGTGGCCGCCACAGGCGATATCGGCCTGGTGCACATCGTCTCCGAAGGGGCGGTGGCTTCCGGCGTGCGTCGCCTCGAGGCGCTGACGGGTGCGGCCGCCCATCATCACCTGGACGACCAGGAGCGCCGCCTGAAGGACGCGGCGGCCCTCCTCAAGGTCTCGCCGGCCGACGTGCTTCCCCGCCTCGAAACGCTCGTGGAAGAGCGCCGCAAGCTGGAGCGGGAACTCTCTGAAGCCCGCCGCAAGCTGGCGCTCGGCGGCGGTGCGCAAAAGGGGGACGGTGCCGACGAGAAGCAGGACGTGAACGGCGTTGCCTTTATGGGGCGTGTCGTCGAAGGGATTTCTCCGAAGGATCTGAGGCCGCTCGCCGACGAGGGCAAGCGCTCGCTGGGCTCCGGTGTCGTCGTCTTCGTCGGGACATCCGAGGAGGGCAAGGCCAGCGTCGTCGTCGGCGTCACCGACGACCTGACGAGCCGCTTCAGCGCCGTAGATCTGGTGCGCGCCGCCTCCGCGGCCATTGGCGGCAAGGGCGGCGGCGGGCGCCCGGATATGGCGCAGGCCGGCGGTCCGGAAGGGGAGAATGCGGCGGCCGCGCTCGAAGCGGTGAAGGCGGCGATGGCGGGCTGAGCGCCCGCCGACCGCTAATCGTCTTAGATTTCCATATCCGCCACGGCTTGCGGATCCGCGTCGATCAACAGGCGCTCGCCATCAAGGCTGAAATGATCGAGCGGAACGATCACCTCGTCACGGTCGCCGTAACCGGCCCGATCCTCGAAATCCACCACGAGGGCCGTCGGAGTGGCGGCATCCGGTCCTATGACCTCCTCGACCTCGCCGATCCTGATGCCATCGGCCGTGTAGACATCCCAGTCGTCGACGTCGTCGGCCGCGGCGCCGAGCGGCGGCACCTCCACACGTTCGTCGATCTCCGTCCATGGCTGCTGCGCCCAGGCAGTGCCGGCAATGAATGTGAGGCAGAGTACAGGTATCGCGTAGCGCAGCGCTTTGTCAGGCATTTCCATTCTCCTTTACCGGCCCCCGCGCTTGGCCAATATACAAGGCGCATAATGTCGATTGCGACAGACAGATATCGTTGACATGAAAAAGGCGGCCGAGGGCCGCCTTTTTGCTGCAGGATTCGCGCCTTCTTCGTCAGGCCTTCGCCATCGCCTTCTGCAGGTTCTCGTCCACCTTGTCGAGGAATCCGGTGGTCGACAGCCACGGCTGGTCCGGGCCGATGAGCAGGGCTAGGTCCTTGGTCATGAAGCCGGCCTCGACCGTATCCACGCAGACCTTCTCGAGCGTGGCGGCGAATTTCCTCAGCGCGTCGTTGTCGTCCAGCTTGGCCCGGTGGGCGAGGCCGCGCGTCCAGGCGAAGATGGAGGCGATGGAGTTGGTGGAGGTCTCCTCGCCGCGCTGGTGCTGGCGGTAGTGGCGGGTCACGGTGCCGTGGGCGGCCTCGGCCTCCACGGTCTTGCCGTCCGGCGTCATGAGCACCGAGGTCATCAGGCCGAGCGAGCCGAAGCCCTGGGCCACCGTGTCGGACTGCACGTCGCCGTCATAATTCTTGCATGCCCAGACATAGCCTCCCGACCACTTCAGGCTCGAGGCAACCATGTCGTCGATCAGGCGGTGCTCGTACCAGATTTTCTTTTCCTTGAACTTTTCCTCGAACTCGGCCTCGTAGACCTCCTGGAAGAGGTCCTTGAAGCGGCCGTCATAGACTTTCAGGATGGTGTTCTTGGTGGAAAGATAGACCGGATAGCCGCGCTGCAGGCCGTAATTGAAGGAGGCGCGGGCGAAGTCGCGGATCGACTCGTCGAGATTGTACATGGCCATGGCGACGCCCGAGCCGGGCGCGTCGAAGACCTCGTGCTCGATTGTCTCGCCGTCCTCGCCGACGAACTTGATGGTCAGCTTGCCCTTGCCGGGGAATTTGAAGTCGGTCGCCCGGTACTGGTCGCCGAAGGCATGGCGGCCGACGATGATCGGCTGCGTCCAGCCCGGCACCAGGCGCGGCACGTTGCGGGCGATGATCGGCTCGCGGAAGATCACGCCACCCAGGATGTTGCGGATCGTGCCGTTGGGGGAACGCCACATCTTCTTGAGCCCGAATTCCTCGACGCGCCCCTCGTCCGGGGTGATGGTGGCGCACTTGACGCCCACACCGTACTTCTTGATGGCGTTGGCCGCGTCGACGGTGATCTGGTCGTCCGTGGCATCACGCGATTCGACGCCGAGGTCGTAATATTTCAGGTCGATGTCGAGATAGGGGTGGATCAGCTTTTCCTTGATGAACTGCCAGATGATGCGGGTCATCTCGTCGCCGTCCAGCTCGACGACGGGATTGTCCACCTTGATCTTTGCCATTCTCAAACCTCTCTCTCGACAAGGGCGGGCATGGCCGCCGACTGACCTGATTTCAGGAAGTGGCGCCCCTATAGCATCGCCGCGCTGCTTGGCAAAGGCGCCGGATACGCCGCTTTACCAGATGCGCGGAAGCGGCTAACAGCAGCGTCATGGCAGGGACAGACAAACAGCGCGAAATGCTCGCGGACGGCCCGGCGATCATCCTGGTCGAGCCGCAACTGGGCGAGAATATCGGCATGGTGGCGCGCGCCATGGCCAATTTCGGCCTGGCGGAATTGCGCCTCGTCAATCCGCGCGACGGCTGGCCCAACGAGAAGGCGCGCGCGGCTGCCAGCCGCGCCGACCATGTGATCGATGCCGTGAAAGTTTATGGCGATCTCGCCGAGGCGGTCGCCGACCTCAATTTCGTGCACGCGACCACCGCCCGGCCGCGCGACAATTTCAAGCCGGTGCGCGGGCCGGTGGAGGCGGCGACCGATCTGCGCGCGCGCCATGAAGGCGGCCAGAAGACCGGGATCCTGTTCGGCCGCGAGCGCTGGGGGCTGACCAACGAGGAGGTGGCGATGGCCGACGAGATCGTCACCTTCCCGGTCAATCCGGCCTTTGCTTCGCTGAATATCGCCCAGGCCGTGCTGCTCATGTCGTATGAATGGATGCAATCGGCCCCTCAGGGCGCGGTGCTGCCGAAGCCGCCCGAACAGACGCCGGCGACGAAAGAGCATCTGGAGAGCCTGATGGGCTATCTCGACCACGTGCTTTCCGAGCGCGGTTATTTCCGCACCGAGGACAAGAAGCCGAAGATGATGGACAATCTGCGCGCGCTCTTCACGCGGCCGGGCTTCACGGTGGAGGAACTCGCCGTGCTGCGCGGCGTGCTGACGTCTCTGGAGAAGTTCTCGCCAAGGAAGCCGAAGGGCGGGGTGAGGGAATGATTTCTGAGCGTGTCGAATGGCCGGACACTTTCCCCGTCTCGCCTCGTCATCCCGGAAGCCGGAGCGGATGCGGAGGCTGTCCGGGATCCATTCCGGAACTTGGACGCGTCACGGAATGGATCCCGGCTCGCGGGCGCTTGCGCTCCCTTGGCCGGGATGACGAAACACGCGAGGCAGACACGCGACGTAGAGTGCGGTCTTTGCGTCCGTTTCGCGCGTCATGATGCCGGAGCAGGCGAGGAACGGCCCGATCCTTTTCTTCGATTCGGGCATCGGCGGCCTGTCGGTGGTGAAGGAAGCGCGGGTGCTCCTGCCCGAGCACGCGTATGTCTATGTGGCGGATGACGCCGCCTTCCCGTATGGCGCGTGGGAGGAAGATGCGCTCAGGGCGCGGCTCGTCGCCTTGTTCGGGGAACTGATTGCTCGCTTCTCCCCGGCGCTCGTTGTGATTGCCTGCAACACTGCCTCCACGCTGGCGATTGCGGACCTGCGCGCGGCCTTTCCCGACCAACCTTTCGTCGGCACGGTGCCGGCGATCAAGCCGGCGGCCGAGCGCACCCGCTCCGGGCTGGTCTCGGTGCTTGCCACGCCGGGAACGGTGCGGCGGCAATATACGCGCGACCTCATCAGCGCCTATGCCGCGAAGTGCCACGTGCGCCTGGTGGGCAGCGAAAATCTCGCCCGGCTTGCCGAGCAATATATGCGCGAGGGGTTCGTCGACGAGGACGCGGTGCGTGCGGAGATCGCGCCCTGTTTCGTGGAACATGAGGGGCGGCGCACCGATATCGTGGTGCTGGCCTGCACGCACTATCCCTTCCTGGTCAACCGCATGCGCAAGACCGCGCCGTGGCCGGTGGACTGGATCGATACATCCGAGGCGATCGCCCGCCGCGCCCTGTCGCTCGCCGTCACCCTGCCGCCGCCGCGCAAAATGCCGGTTCGGGACATCGCTGTCTTCACCTCCGGGCAAGCGCTGCCACCCCTGCGCCGGCTCATTTCCGGCTTCGGCTTTTCGCTGGATGAAGTGGCCATGCCGGAGGCGGGAGAACCCGGCTAGGTGCCTCAGGCCGCACCTGCAACGAACGCCTCGATCCCATCGGCGACGAACTGCACGGCAAGCGCGGCCAGGACGAGCCCGAGCAGGCGGGTGAGGATGGAGCGGCCGGTCTCGCCGAGAACCGCATCGATGCGGTCGGCCAGCACGAAGACGAGATAGGTGACGGCGATCACCACGGCGATGATGAGCGAAAGCGCGGCCTGGGCGAGGGGGCCGCTGAAGCCGCCCGAAAGCAGCACCGCCGCCGAGATCGCGCCCGGCCCGGCGATCAGGGGGATGGCGAGGGGAAAGACCGCGACGTTGCGGATCATGTCTTGCGTAATCGCCCGTTCGGCGCTTCGTTCATGCCGTTCCTGGCGGCGCTCGAAGATCATTTCGAAGGCGATGTAGAAGAGAAGCAGGCCACCGGCGATGCGGAAGGCGGGAAGCGTGATTCCCAGGACAGAGAGGATCGCGCTGCCGGCAAGCGCGAAGAGGAGAAGCACGCCGAGGCCGATGACGCTCGCCCGCACCGCCACCTGATTGCGCTCAACGCGGTTCATGCCGGCCGTGACGGCAAGGAAGAGCGGCGCCAGCCCCGCCGGATCCACCGTGACCAGGAGCGTCACGAAGGCGTTCAGGAAGGCGTCGAAAGGCGGCATCGGCGGCTTTTTCCCCTTTTTGCGGCGTGATTTTGCCGCAGTGCGGCACCGGCTTCGGCGAAACTGATGCTGCGTGTGCGAATGAAGCTCATATCTCGTTGAATTTTCGTATCATTTCTGCGGTGAATATTGATTGCGTGCGTTTGGAGTCTGCGCCTCACTTCCTATATAAGGAATGCATGATTCTCAGAGCTGATGTGATCCGTTTTGACTGACCAGACGACGCCGCGCGGGCCGGACGAGCCCGACGACATCGAACCTATCTCGATCATCGAGGAAATGCAGCGCTCCTATCTCGATTACGCCATGAGCGTGATCGTGAGCCGGGCACTGCCGGATGTGCGTGACGGGCTTAAGCCCGTGCACCGGCGCATTCTCTACGCCTCCCACGAGAGCGGCTATCACTGGAACCGCAAATACGTGAAGTCGGCGCGCCCCGTTGCCGACGTGATGGGTAAGTACCATCCCCACGGCGACGCGGCGATCTACGACGCCCTGGTGCGCATGGCGCAGCCCTGGTCCATGCGCCTGCAGCTGATCGACGGGCAGGGCAATTTCGGCTCGATCGACGGCGATCCGCCGGCGGCCATGCGCTACACCGAGGCGCGGCTGACCAAGGGCGCGCACGAGCTTCTGGAAGACATCGACAAGGAAACGGTCGACTGGCGCGACACCTATGACGGTGCGGCGCAGGAGCCGGATGTGCTTCCGGCGCGCTTTCCCAATCTTCTGGTGAACGGCTCCGGCGGCATCGCCGTCGGCATGGCGACGAATATTCCGCCGCACAATCTGGCAGAAGTGATCGATGGCTGCGTGGCGCTGATCGACGATCCGGCGATCGAGCTTTCGCGCCTCATGGAAATCATCCCGGGGCCGGACTTTCCGACCGGCGGCATCATTCTCGGCCGTTCGGGCATTCACAGCGCCTATTCGACCGGGCGCGGCTCCGTCATCATGCGCGGCAAGGCCGAGATCGAGCAGATCCGCGGCGAGCGCGAAGCGATTATCGTCAGCGAGGTGCCTTACCAGGTCAACAAGGCGCAGATGATCGAGAAGATGGCCGAGCTCGTGCGCGACAAGCGCATCGAGGGCATCTCCGATATCCGCGACGAAAGCGACCGGCAGGGCTATCGCGTGGTCGTGGAACTGAAGCGCGACGCCAACGCCGATGTGGTGCTCAACCAGCTCTATCGGTTCACGCCGCTGCAGACCTCCTTCGGCACCAACATGGTGGCGCTCAACGGCGGCAAGCCGGAGCAGATGACGCTGCTCGACGTCCTGCGTGCCTTCGTCGCCTTCCGCGAAGACGTGGTCAGCCGGCGCACGAAATATCTCCTCCGCAAGGTCCGCGATCGGGCGCATGTGCTGGTGGGCCTCGCCATCGCCGTGGCCAATATCGACGAGGTCATCAATCTGATCCGCCGCGCACCGGATCCGCAGACGGCGCGCGACCAGCTCATGGAGCGGCGCTGGCCGGCACATGAGGTGGAGGCGCTGATCACGCTCATCGCCGATCCGCGCCACAAGGTGAACGAGGACGGGACCTACAACCTTTCCGAGGAGCAGGCCCGCGCCATCCTGGACCTGCGCCTGCAGCGCCTCACAGCACTCGGCCGCGACGAAATCGCCGACGAATTGAACAAGATCGGCGCCCAGATCAAGGATTACCTCGAAATCCTGTCCTCGCGAGCGCGCATCCAGCAGATGGTCAAGGACGAACTCACCGCCGTGCGCGACGAGTTCGGCACGCCCCGGCGCACCGAGATCACCGACGGCGGCGCCGACATGGAAGACGAGGACCTGATCCAGCGCGAGGACATGGTCGTTACCGTCACCCACAAGGGCTACATCAAGCGCGTGCCGCTCTCGATCTATCGGGCGCAGGCGCGTGGCGGCAAGGGCCGCTCGGGCATGTCGACCAAGGACGAGGATTTCGTCACCCGCCTGTTCGTCGCCAGCACGCACACACCGATCCTCTTCTTCTCCTCGCGCGGCATCGTCTACAAAGAGAAGGTCTGGCGCCTGCCGGTGGGCACGCCGCAATCGGTCGGCAAGTTCCTGCGCAACATGCTGCCGCTGCAGGAGGGCGAGCGCATCACCTCCATCATGCCGCTCCCCGAGGACGAAGAGAGCTGGGGCGCGCTGGACGTGATGTTCGCCACCACGCGCGGAACGGTCCGGCGCAACAAGCTGTCCGACTTCACGCAGGTGAACCGCAACGGCAAGATCGCCATGAAGCTGGAGGAGGAGAGCGACGAAATCCTCGGCGTCTATACCTGCACAGAAGACGACGACGTGCTGCTGACTGCCGCTTCCGGCCAGTGCATCCGGTTTGCCGTCACCGACGTGCGCGTCTTTGCCGGGCGCAACTCCATCGGCGTGCGCGGCATCAACCTGCCCGACGGCGACCGGATCATTTCGATGGCGATCCTCGGCCATGTCGAGGCGACACCGGCCGAACGTGCAGCCTATCTCAAGCAGGCCGCGGCCGAGCGCCGGCTCGCCAATGGCGGCGAGGAGGATGAAATTGCGCTCACCAACGAGGATGTGGGCGAAGAGACCGTTCTGTCGCCCGAGCGCTACGAGGAACTGAGGGCGCGCGAGCAACTGGTGCTCACCGTCAGCGAACTGGGCTATGGCAAGCGTTCGTCTTCCTATGATTTCCGTGTCATCGGCCGTGGCGGCAAGGGCATCCGGGCAACCGACGTGTCGAAGCGTGAGGAAATCGGTGCGCTGATCGCCGCCTTCCCGGTGGCACCGGAGGATCAGATCATGCTGGTCTCGAACGCGGGGCAGGTGATTCGCGTACCGGTCACCGGGATCCGCATCGCCAGCCGCGCGACCAAGGGCGTGACCATCTTCAACACGGCCCAGGGCGAGCGTGTCGTCTCCGTCGAGCGGATCTCCGAGCCGCAGAACGGAGAGGACGAGACGGGCGAGGCCGTTTCCCCCGCGCCGGAAGCCGGTCCGCCGCAGGGACAAGAGGGCAACACCTAGGGGGTGTTAGGGCGTGAAAGGGCTCGGACTTGAGCAGGTGGGCCCGTATGTTTCGGTTCGACCGTCATCGGCGGGGACGCTGACGATCCGGCCTTTTGACGGGTCGCGCTGCGCTTCATGGCGGAGGCCGAAGGCGGTGGCGATCAGCATTGTGAGGGTCATCGTGGCTGCGAGGGTAAAGATCAGCATCGGTCTGGCTCCTTTTGCGCAGTAACGGGCGAGGACTCGTTTTGGTTTCATGGCCACGCCCCCACGACCGCGATAATGACAGGCCGGTGCTAACATCGACTGAACAGGCCATATATCCTGTGTTCATGCGGGATCACCGCATGCTTATACGCTCCATCTTGTCTTCGCTCCGCGGCTGTGGCTTTGTCCCTGCATGGACGTGAGGAACGCGCTGATGCCCGAATATGCCGCCATGCTCTCCTATATCGCCGCCTGCGTGGCGATCGTCGTCGTGCCGGGGCCGTCGGTCACGGTGATCGTGGCGAATTCGATACGCCACGGCGCGCGCGCAGGCCTGCTCAATGTTCTGGGCACGCAGATCGGCCTTGCACTGATGATCGCGGTGCTGGCGTTCGGCCTTGCGGCGATCGTCGGCGCAATGGGCAGTGTTTTCGAGATCCTGCGGCTGGTCGGAGCGGCCTACCTCATATGGCTCGGCATCCGAATGTGGCGCTCGGGGGGTTCGTCCCTCCAGCCGGCGGCGGCCCAGCCGGCCGGCCGGTCCTTCGTCCTGCAGGGGTTCGTTGTCATCTGGTCGAACCCCAAGGCGCTCCTTTTCTTCGGCGCCTTCATTCCGCAGTTCATCGATCCGGCGGGCGGGGCCGTCTGGCAGACGGTGCTTTTGGGCGCGATCTTCATGGGCGTGGCGACCGTGTGCGATTCGCTCTATGCCTTCGCCGCCGGCGGGGCCGGGGCGCGCCTCACCCGGGCGCGCGTGAAACTGGCCGAGCGCATCGCCGGAAGCTGTCTGATCGGCGGTGGTCTCTGGCTGGCGCTGTCGCGGCGTTGAAGGGCCGGTGAATTGCCTTGACCGGCGAAGCGGGCTAAAGCTCCGGCCATGACAAAGCGCACAGCCTTCTATGCCGGCTCCTTCGACCCGCTCACCAATGGCCACCTGGATGTCCTGAAGGCGGCTCTTACGGTGGCGGACACGATCGTCGTCGGGATCGGCGTCCACCACGGAAAAAAGCCGCTCTTTTCCTATGAGGAGCGCGTCGACCTCATCGAGCGGTGGGCGGCGAGCGATCTCGGGGGCGATGCCGACCGCATCAAGGTGGTGGCCTTCGACAATCTCGTCGTCGATGCCGCCCGCAATAACGGTGCCTCCATCATCATAAGGGGCCTGCGCGACGGAACCGACCTCGACTACGAAATGCAGATGGCCGGCATGAACGAGACCATGTCGCCCGACCTGCAGACGGTGTTCCTGCCGGCAAGCCCCTCGGTGCGCACCATCACCGCCACGCTCGTGCGGCAGATCGCATCCATGGGCGGGGACATCACGCCTTTCGTTCCGGCGGTTGTCGCCGGTGCGCTGAAGGCCAAATTCACCCGTTGAAGACCATATTTCCGGAGAGACCGCGATGCGCCCGTTGAATTTCGCCGCCCCGTTCTGCCTTGCCGCCGGCCTTTTCATGACCCTGTCGGCCGCGCAAGCCGCCGAGCCGGAGAACACGCTGGTGATCGAATTGGAGAGCGGCGAGGTGGAAATCGCGCTGCGCCCCGACCTGGCGCCCCAGCATGTGGAGCGCATCAAGCAGCTCGCGCGCGCCGGCGAATATGACAACGTCGCCTTCCACCGGGTGATCGACGGTTTCATGGCCCAGACCGGCGACGTGGAATTCGGCGACATGGAGAACGGTTTCGACCCGCAAAGGGCGGGCACCGGCGGCTCGGCGCATCCCGACCTGCCGGCGGAGTTCTCCGACGCGCCCTTCGAGCGCGGCACGGTCGGCATGGCACGGGCTCAGGACCCGAACTCGGCCAATTCCCAGTTCTTCATCATGTTCGCGCCGGCGCAACACCTGAACGGCAGCTACACCGTGGTGGGCCAGGTGGAAACCGGCATGGAGCATGTCGACCAACTCAAGAAGGGCGATCCCGCCCGCAACGGTTCGGTCGAAGACCCCGACCGGATGGAACGCGTCTACATCGCGGCAGACGAATAAGAGGAAAGAAGCGTCTCATGGCCGATATCAAGGATCCCGAAAACACCATCGTCATGGAAACCACAAAGGGAAAGGTGGTCATCCAGCTTCTCCCGGACGTGGCTCCAGCCCATGTGGAGCGCATCAAGGCGCTTTCGCGCGAGGGCTTTTACGACGGGGTGGTCTTCCACCGCGTCATCGACGGCTTCATGGCGCAGACCGGCGACCCGACGGGCACGGGTACGGGCGGCTCGGACAAGCCGGACCTCAAGGCCGAGTTCTCCAACACCGCGCATGAGCGGGGTACCTGCTCGATGGCGCGCTCCCAGAACCCGAACTCTGCCAATTCGCAGTTCTTCATCTGCTTCGACCGGGCACCGTGGCTCGACCGGCAGTACTCGGCCTGGGGCCAGGTGATCGAGGGCATGGACAATGTCGACAAGATCAAGCGCGGCGAGCCGGTGCGCGAGCCCGACACCATCGTCTCCATGCGCGTGGCGGCGGACCTTTGATCGATGAGACGGCTTGCCGCCGCACTTGCGATCTCCATCGCCGCGGTAGGGTCGGCTTCGGCGACCGGCAGCCTTGAATGCACGGCGCCGGATGCTGATGTGTCGGTGAAACTGACAATCGGCAGCCTGCCGGTGCTGGCGGTGGTCGGTGCGGAAATCGAGGCGAACGGCGCGCGGTGGGCACTCGATGGAGGCGGCGAAACCGCAATCGCCGTCGGCCAGGCTTTTCGCGAAGCGGGCGCGTTGCGGGTCGACTTCACCGATCCCAATGTCGAGCGGGTGGTTGCCGAGCTCAGGCTCTTCTCGGCCGCAGAAGAACGGGACATGGCGATGGCCGGCACGCTGCGTATTACAGGCGAGGGCGCCTGGGCGCTCACCTGCACCGGGCCATAGGGCGAGAGTATCGTGCGTGTCGAGCTTTTCGATTTCGATCTGCCCGAAGAGCGGATTGCGCTGAGGCCCGCCAGCCCGCGCGATTCTGCACGGCTTCTGGTGGTGCGCCCCGGCGAAACCCTGGAAGACGCGACCGTGCGCGACCTGCCTGGGCTGCTTCAGCCCGGCGATGCGCTGGTCTTCAACGATACCAAGGTCATTCCGGCTCGCCTTTCCGGCATCCGCCGGCGCGGCGAGGCGGTCGCCCATATCGAGGCGACGCTGCATATGCGCGTCGGACCGGATCGCTGGAAGGCTTTCCTGAAGCCGGCTAAGCGCGTCGCGGTCGGTGAGCGCATCCAGTTCGGCCATGACGGAGAGAGCTGTTTCCTTGGCACGCTTGAGGCGACGGTCGCGGAAAAGGGCGAGGGCGGAGAGGCGCTGCTCGTCTTCGATTTTTCCGGCCCCGTGCTGGACGAGGCGATCGCCGCGGCCGGCCATATGCCGCTGCCGCCCTATATCGCCTCGAAACGTTCTGACGACGAGCGGGACCGCGCCGACTATCAGACCGTTTATGCCCGCGAGGAGGGCGCTGTCGCCGCACCCACCGCCGGGCTGCACTTCACGCGGGAACTGTTTGGCGCCCTGGACGCCGCAGGCATCGAGCGCCACTTCGTGACGCTTCATGTGGGGGCCGGCACCTTCCTGCCGGTGAAGGCGGAAGACACCGAGGCGCACAGGATGCACGCGGAATGGGGAGAGGTGGACAGCGAGACCGCAACCGCGCTCAATGCCGTGCGGGCGAGGGGCGCGCGCGTCGTCGCCGTAGGCACGACATCGCTGCGCCTCCTTGAGAGCGCCGCCATGGAGACGGGCGAGCTTGCCGGCTGGTCCGGCGAGACGGACATCTTCATCACGCCGGGCTACCGATTCCGCGCGGTCGATATCCTGATGACGAACTTCCATCTGCCCCGCTCGACACTTTTCATGCTGGTTTCGGCCTTCAGCGGCCTGGAGACGATGAAGGCGGCCTACCGGCATGCCATCGATGAGGGCTACCGCTTCTATTCCTACGGCGATGCCAGCCTGCTTTTCAGGGACGACAGGTGAGCGAGACATTCACATTCCGCGTGCTGGCCGAGGACGGCGCGGCCCGGCGTGGCGAGATTTCCATGCCGCGCGGCACGGTGCGCACCCCGGCCTTCATGCCGGTGGGCACCGGCGGCACGGTCAAGGCCATGTATATGGACCAGGTGCGGGCGCTTGGCAGCGACATCATCCTGGGCAACACCTATCACCTGATGCTGAGGCCCGGCGCGGAGCGGGTCGCCCGGCTCGGCGGGCTGCACGACTTCGCCCGCTGGCCCTATCCGATCCTGACCGATTCCGGCGGCTTCCAGGTCATGTCGCTCGCCGCGCTCAGAAAGGTGCGGGAGAAAGGTGTGACCTTCCGCTCGCATGTGGACGGGCAGGTCTTCGAAATGTCGCCGGAACGCTCCATCGAGATCCAGGGTCTGCTCGATTCGGACATCCAGATGCAGCTCGACGAGTGCGTGCGCCTGCCCGCGGCGCGCGACGAGGTCGAGCGCGCCATGGAGCTTTCGCTGCGCTGGGCGGAGCGCTGCAAGGCGGCCTTCGGCGATCAGCCGGGCAAGGCGATGTTCGGCATCGTGCAGGGCGGCGTCGACCTGCGCCTCAGGGCACGCTCGGCGTCCGCACTCTCCACCATGGATATCAAAGGCTATGCGGTGGGCGGACTAGCGGTCGGCGAGCCGCAGGAAACGATGCTCGAGATTCTCGATGCGACATGCCCGGCGCTGCCGGCGAACAAGCCGCGCTATCTGATGGGCGTGGGCACGCCCGACGATATCCTGAAATCGGTGGCACGCGGCATCGACATGTTCGACTGCGTGATGCCGACCAGGGCAGGGCGCCATGGGCTCGCCTATACGCGGCGCGGCAAGGTCAATCTGAAGAATGCGCGCCACGCCGACGACCCGCGCCCGCTGGACGAGGAAAGCGACTGCGCGGCAGCGCGCGACTATTCCCGTGCCTATCTTCACCACCTGGTGAAGTCCGGCGAGGCGCTCGGTGCCATGCTGCTCACCTGGAACAATCTCGCCTATTATCAAAGCCTCATGGCCGATATACGGGCGGCGATCGAAGCGGGGCGGCTGTCCGAGCGCGCCGCAGAAATCCAGGATGAATGGGCGCGCGGCGATTTGCCGGCTTTGTAAAACCTGAAGCACTGCTGCACGCCCCTTTCCCCGATTTTCGTTTCTGCTATAAAAAAGAAAAACGAAAGCCGGGAAGACATGTTTCTCGCCCCACGCCATGAGGAAATCCTTCAGCTCGCCAAGGAGTACGGGCGCGTCGTGGTCGACGATCTGGCCGAGCGTTTCCGGGTCACGCCGCAGACGATCCGCAAGGATCTCAACGACCTGTGCGAACAGAGGCTGTTGACGCGCATCCACGGCGGGGCGCTCCTGCCCTCGGGCGTCGAGAACATGGAATACGAGGCGCGGCGCGAGCTTGCGGCCGAAGAAAAGCGTGCAATCGGCCGCGCCGCCGCCGGCCTCATCCCCGACAAGGCATCCCTCTTCATCAATATCGGGACCACCACCGAGGCTGTCAGCGATGCGCTCCTCGACCACAGCGACCTGATGGTGATCACCAATAACATCAATGTTGCCAACAGGATGCGGGTCTATCCCGCCTTTGAGGTGATCATCGCCAGCGGTGTCGTGCGCGGTTCCGACGGTGGCATCGTGGGCGAGGCGGCGGTCGATTTCATTCGCCAGTTCAAGGTGGACTACGCGGTGATCGGCGTTTCGGCGATCGATGAGGATGGAGCGCTCTTCGATTTCGATTTCCGCGAGGTGAAGGTCGCCCAGGCCATCATCGCCAACGCGCGCCATGTCATCCTGGTCTCCGATTCCACCAAGTTCGAACGCAGTGCGCCGGTGCGCATCGGCCATGTTTCGCAGGTCCACACCTTCATCACCGACCGCTGTCCAAGCACGGCCTTCGGAGAGATCTGCCGCGATGCCGGCGTGCGCCTCCTCGAGGCCTTCCCCTGACGGCCGCTGTATTCCTTTGACATTCGCAATATTTTCGTTTTAGTTTCGCTTTTACGGGAGGCATGACGCTCGTTTCGGGAGGATTCATTGGGCGACAGTCCGGTCCACGACCTGTTCGTCATCGGCGGGGGCATAAACGGCTGTGGCATCGCCAGGGATGCCGCAGGACGCGGCTATTCGGTCGCGCTCGCCGAGATGAAGGATCTGGGCAGCGGCACCTCGTCCGCCTCCACCAAGCTCATCCATGGCGGCCTGCGCTATCTGGAATATTACGAGTTCCGCCTTGTGCGCGAGGCGCTAATGGAGCGCGAGGTTCTGTGGCGCAACGCACCGCACATCATCTGGCCGATGCGCTTCATCCTGCCCCTGCACAAGGGCCTGCGCCCCGGCTGGCTCATCCGCCTCGGCCTTTTCCTGTATGACCATATCGGCGGGCGAAAGCTCCTGCCGCCCACACGCACGCTCGACCTGCGCAGCGACCCCGCCGGCAAGGCGCTCAGGGCGAACTATCGGCGCGCCTTCGAATATTCCGACTGCTGGGTCAACGACGCGCGGTTGGTCGTCCTGAACGCCATGGACGCAAAGGAGAAGGGTGCGGAGATCCGCACGCGCACGAAGGTTGTCGGAGCGCGTGCCGAAGAAGGGATATGGCGCCTCACCTTGCGCGACCTGGAGAATGGGGCGCAGGGGGAAGTACGCGCCAGGATGGTGATCAACGCGGCCGGCCCCTGGGTCGACGAGGTGATTTCCGGCGCCCTCGGACGCAACACGGCGCACAATGTGCGCCTGGTGAAAGGCAGCCATGTCGTCATCCCCCGCAAGTTCGACGACCCGCGTGCCTTCTTCTTCCAGAACGCCGACGGGCGCATCTTCTTCGCCATTCCCTATGAGGAAGAGTTCACGCTGATCGGCACCACCGACCAGGATTTCGAGGGCGACCCCGCAGACGCCGAAATAAGCAAGGCGGAGATCGACTATCTCTGCGCGGCCGCCAGCGAATATTTCGCCGAGCAGGTGTCGCCCGCCGACATCGTCTGGAGCTTCGCCGGCGTGCGGCCGCTGTTCGATGACGGCGCCAGCAAGGCTCAGGAGGCCACGCGCGATTATGTGCTGAAGACCGACAGCGCGGCGGGCGCCCCCGTGCTGCATGTCTTCGGCGGCAAGATCACCACCTTCCGGCGGCTCGCCGAGTCGGCGCTTGACGAGATCGCAGAGGTTCTGGGTGCGCGGGGCAGCCCGTGGACGGCCGATGCGCCGCTGCCCGGCGGCGGTTTCGCCGTGACGGCGTTCGACGATCATGTCGCGGAGTTGCTGCGTGCATATCCCTTCCTCGAGGGTCGCCACGCCCGCCGTCTCGCCCGGCTGTACGGAACGCTGGCGCGTGATATTCTGGAGCAAGCGGCGGGGCCGGGTGATCTCGGCCGTCATTTCGGCGCGGATGTCTTCGAGGCGGAATTGCGCTATCTCGCAGCGCGCGAATGGGCGTGCACCGGCGAAGATGTGCTGTGGCGGCGCACCAAGCGCGGGCTGCGGCTAACACGCGAGGAGGCCAAGGCGGTGGACGCTTTCATGCGCGATCTCGGTGCCGTGCGAACAGAGGAAACGCGCGCGGCGGCCCCGCGAAGGCGCGCAAGCAGGGGAGGAAAACGTCGTGCTGGAGCTTCGTGACGTCTCCAAGACCGTCTCGGGCGAGCGGCACATCAGCGATGTCTCGCTCGCGCTGGAGGCGGGCTCGCTGAACGTGCTTCTCGGTCCCACGCTTGCCGGCAAGACGAGCCTGATGCGGCTGATGGCGGGGCTCGACCAGCCAACAGCGGGAACGGTGCACATGGACGGCGCCGATGTCACCGGCGTGCCGGTGCAGAGGCGCAGCGTGGCCATGGTCTACCAGCAGTTCATCAACTACCCGTCCATGACGGTCTACGAGAACATTGCCTCGCCGCTGCGCGTCGCCGGCACCGATCGCGCGACGCTCGACCGCAAGGTCCGCGAAGCCGCGGAGATGTTGCGGCTCACGCCCTATCTCGACCGGCAGCCGCTCGAGCTTTCCGGCGGCCAGCAGCAGCGCACCGCACTTGCCCGCGCCATCGTCAAGAACGCCCGTCTCGTGCTTCTCGACGAGCCGCTCGCCAATCTCGACTACAAGCTGCGCGAGGAGTTGCGTGCCGAGTTGCCGCGCATCTTCGCAGAGTCCGGCGCCATCTTCGTTTACGCGACCACCGAGCCGAGCGAGGCCCTGCTGCTCGGCGGCAAGACGGCGACCTTGAGCGAGGGCCGCGTAACCCAGTTCGGGCCCACGATCGAGGTGTTCCGCAACCCGGCCGATCTGCTGACGGCGCGGACCTTTTCGGATCCGCCGCTCAACACGATCGAGGTGGAAAAGAAGCAGAGCCGGTTCCTGCTCGACGGCGTCGGTGGACTGCCGGTCCCGCCGGCGCTGTCGGACCTGCGTGACGCGGTCTACACGCTGGGCTTTCGCCCACACCACCTTTCGCTGGAACCGCGCGGACAGGGCGCCATAGCGCTCGATGCGCGCGTGACGGTGACGGAGATCACCGGCTCGGAGAGCTTCGTCCACCTCGATTACACCGGCAATCCATGGGTGATGCTGGAGGAAGGCGTGCACCGCGTGAGCGGTGGTGAAAAACTTACGGTCTATCTCGATACGCGGCATCTGCTCGTCTTCGACGCCTCCGGGCGCAGCGCCGCGACCCATCGCGCGAGGGCCGCATGAGGAGGATCGGATGGCACGGCTGACACTGAAGGACATCCGTCATTCCTACACGCCCAACCCGGCGAGCGATGCCGACTACGCGCTGAAAAGGGTGGACCACGTCTTCGAGGATGGCGGCGCCTATGCGCTGCTCGGCCCGTCCGGCTGCGGCAAGACCACGCTGCTCAACATCATTTCCGGCATTCTCAGGCCGAGCGAGGGCGAAATCCACTTCGATACCTTGGATGTGACCGATCTGCCGACGGAAGAGCGCAACATCGCCCAGGTCTTCCAGTTCCCGGTCGTCTACGACACGATGACCGTCTACGACAATCTCGCCTTTCCGCTGCGCAACAGGCGCGTTCCGGAGGACGTGGTGGACCGCCGCGTGCGCGAGATCCTGGCCATGACCGGCCTGGAGGAGCGGGCAAAGCGCCGCGCCAAGGGGCTGACGGCGGACGACAAGCAGAAGATCTCGCTGGGTCGCGGCCTGGCGCGCCCTGATGTCAACGCCATCCTGTTCGACGAGCCTCTGACCGTCATCGATCCGCACATGAAGTGGACGCTGCGCACGCAGCTCAAGGAACTGCATCGCCGCTTCGGGCGCACCATGGTCTACGTCACGCATGACCAGACGGAGGCGCTTACCTTCGCCGATACGGTCGTGGTCATGTATGAGGGCGAAATCGTCCAGATCGGCACGCCGGAGGAACTGTTCGAACATCCGCGCCACACCTTTGTCGGCTATTTCATAGGCTCGCCGGGAATGAACCTGCTTCCGGCCGAATTTGATGGCGCCACGGTCCGGGTGGGCGGCCGGCCGGTGGCGCTGCCCGGCACCCCGCAGCGGCCGTCGGGCGAACGCATCGAACTCGGCATCCGGCCCGAGTTCGTCCGGCTCGGTCGCGAGGGTATGCCGGTATCCATCACCAAGGTGGAGGACATCGGCCGCCGGAAGATCGTTCATGCCAGCCTCGAGGGCGAGACGATCGCCGCCATCGTCAAGGAGGATATGGAGATCCCGGCCGAGCCGCATGTCGTCTTCGATCCGGCGCATCTTAATCTCTATGCCGATTCCTGGCGCGTGGAACTGGAGGGCCGTCCATGAAGACCTGGAACAACAGGGCCTGGTTCATGGTGCTGCCGGTCCTGGCGCTGGTGGCGTTCAACGCCGTCATCCCGCTGATGACGGTCGTCAACTACTCGGTGCAGGAGACCTTCGGCAACAACGTCTTCTTCTTCGAGGGCGTGCGCTGGTACGAGGAGGTGCTGGCCTCTCCCCGCTTTCACGCCGCCCTTTCCAGACAGTTCCTGTTCACGTTCCTGATTCTCGCCATCGAGATTCCGCTGGGCGTCGCCGTCGCGCTCGCCATGCCGCGTTCCGGCCCTTGGGTGTCGGTCTGCCTTGTGTTCATGGCGCTGCCGCTCCTGATCCCGTGGAACGTCGTCGGCGCCATGTGGAATATCTTCGCGTTGCCTGAGATCGGGCTGCTCGGTTACTCCGTCAATGCGCTTGGCATCGACTATAATTTCACCCAGCAGCCGCTCTCGGCCTGGATCACCGTCGTTCTGATGGATGTCTGGCATTGGACGTCGCTGGTCGTGTTGCTCGCCTATGCCGGGCTGCGCTCAATCCCCGACGCCTACTACCAGGCTGCCAAGATCGACGGCGCCTCGCGGCTCGCCGTCTTCCGCTATATACAGCTTCCGAAGATGAACCGGGTGCTCACCATCGCCGTTCTGCTGCGCTTCATCGACTCCTTCATGATCTACACCGAGCCCTTCGTTCTGACCGGCGGCGGACCGGGCAACGCGACCACCTTCTTGTCCATCGACCTGGTGAAGGCGGCCCTTGGCGAGTTCAACC
This sequence comes from Nitratireductor sp. GCM10026969, assembly GCF_042660605.1. Taxonomy (NCBI): domain Bacteria; kingdom Pseudomonadati; phylum Pseudomonadota; class Alphaproteobacteria; order Hyphomicrobiales; family Phyllobacteriaceae; genus Nitratireductor; species Nitratireductor sp. GCM10026969. The sequence goes on along the minus strand of NZ_JBHSUM010000018.1, from coordinate 6,695 downwards.
TGGGCATCGCCGCGGCCATGAGCATCATCTACTTCCTGATGACACTGCTCGTCTGCTGGGTCTTCTACACCGCCATGACCAACTATGACGCGGAGCGCTGAGATGTCCCAGGCAAAGCAGGATACGGCACGCGACCGCACCATGCTTCTGCGAACCCGCCCCGGAGACAAGTCCGTCGATCGCGCTGAAACCCACGCGCCAGCGGCAAGTGCCCGGCGCCGTTCTGGGAGACGGCGCGCGTTCTGGTGGGTTGTGCCCACGCTCTACATCATCTTCCTGATGCTGCCGATCTACTGGCTTCTCAACATGTCGTTCAAGACGACCAATGAGATCCTCGGCGGCTTCAGCCTGTGGCCCCGGAACTTCACGCTGGCGAGCTATCAGGAGATCCTCACCAATCCCGTCTGGTACAATGGCTACATAAGCTCCATCAGCTATGTGCTCATAAACACGGTCATCTCCGTCACGGCAGCGCTCCCGGCCGCTTACGCCTTCTCGCGCTACCGCTTCCTGGGCGACAAGCACCTGTTCTTCTGGCTGCTCACCAATCGCATGGCACCGCCGGCGATCTTTGCGCTGCCATTCTATCAGCTCTATTCGGCGATCGGCCTGTTCGACACGCCCTGGGCCGTGGCGCTGGCGCACTGCCTGTTCAACATCCCGCTGGCAGTGTGGATCCTGGAGGGCTTCATGTCCGGCGTGCCGAAGGAGATCGACGAGACGGCTTATATCGACGGTTACTCCTGGCCGCGCTTCTTCGTGAAGATCTTCATGCCGCTCATCGCCTCCGGGATCGGTGTCACCGCTTTCTTCTGCTTCATGTTCTCCTGGGTTGAGCTGCTACTGGCCAAGACGCTGACGTCGGTCGCCGCCAAGCCCATCGCAGCGGTCATGACGCGCACGGCAAGCACGTCCGGATATGAACTCGGACTGTTGGCGGCCGCCGGCGTTCTCACGATCATCCCGGGCGCGGTCGTGATCTACTTCGTGCGCAACTACATCGCCAAGGGCTTCGCCCTCGGGCGTGTCTGAAGGGAGTTGGATTGGTGGAGCTGGAAAACTGAGATGATGGTGCTCCTTCGCATCGGTCTTTCCATTCGGCCGAACACAGTCGGGAGCGATCTGCTCTGGCAGGGAGGAAGGTAATGGATCTCACATGGATGGCCTGGACCTGGCAGACGGCGATCTTCTTCGCCATGATCGCCCTCATGCTCCTCGGCATGATGGTCTGGGAGTATGTCTCGCCTGGAGGGGCCCCGCGCGTCGGGGTCTTGCGCTTCGAGACGACGCGCGGCGATCGGCTTTTTATCTCGCTTCTCGCCACCGCCTACATCCATCTGGGCTGGCTGGCCCTTACCGACGTTTCGCTCTGGGGCGCCACGATCGTTTCGATTGCCTTCGCAGTCGCCGTCTTCCGCTGGGTGTGAGGAGGACGGCCATGAATCGCTTGCGGCATATGGAGAACCGGTACCGATCCGGACCGTGGCCGCTGGCGCTACCGGCGAGCACCGCGCGCCTCCCGCGCGAGGGCGGGGCGCTTGCCACATACGACGTCCGTAGGAGAACTTTTTGTTGGGAGGAATGAGAATGAGATCGCATTTGAAGGTATCGGTGGCAGCCTTTGCCCTGCTTGGCTTTTCGGGCCAGGCCTGGGCGGACATGGCCGCCGCGGAGAGGTGGATCGACGAGGAGTTCCAGCCTTCTGTCTTGAGCCGGGAGGAGCAACTCGCCGAGATGGAGTGGTTCATCCAGGCGGCGGAGCCCTTCCAGGGAATGGAGATCAACGTGCTGTCGGAGACGATCCCGACGCACAGCTATGAATCGGAGGTCCTTACGAAGGCTTTCGAGGAGATCACCGGCATCACGGTCAACCACCAGCTCCTCGGCGAAGGCGAGGTCGTGCAGGCGGTGCAGACGCAGATGCAGACCAACCGCAACCTCTATGATGCCTATGTCAACGATTCGGACCTGATCGGCACGCATTCGCGTTTGCAGAGCGCGGTCAACCTGACCGACTGGATGGAAGGCGAGGGCGCCGACGTCACCAATCCGGGCCTCGATATCGAGGACTTCATCGGCATCTCGTTCACCACCGGCCCGGACGGCAAGGTCTGGCAGCTGCCAGACCAGCAGTTCGCCAACCTCTACTGGTACCGCAAGGACTGGTTCGACCGGCCGGAGCTGCAGGAGCAGTTCAAGGAGATCTACGGCTACGATCTCGGTGTTCCGGTCAACTGGTCGGCCTATGAGGACATCGCCGAGTTCTTCACTGAGCACGTGAAGGAGATCGACGGTGTGCGTGTCTACGGCCACATGGACTACGGCAAGCGTGCGCCCGATCTCGGCTGGCGCATGACCGACGCTTGGCTCTCCATGGCCGGCACCGGCGACAAGGGCCTGCCGAACGGCCGGCCGGTCGACGAGTGGGGCATACGCATGGAGGAAGGCTCCTGCAACCCCGCCGGCGCTTCCGTCGAACGCGGCGGTGCGGCGAACGGTCCGGCGGCGGTCTACGCGATTGCCAAGTGGGACGAATGGCTGCGCGAATACGCACCTCCGGGTGCCGCCAGCCTCGACTTCTATCAGTCGCTGCCCGCGCTCAGCCAGGGCAACGTGGCCCAGCAGATCTTCTGGTACACCGCCTTCACCGCCGACATGGTGAAGCCGCAGAGCGAGGGCAACAACACGGTTGATGAGGAGGGCAATCCGCTCTGGCGCATGGCGCCGTCCCCGCACGGGCCCTATTGGGAAGAGGGCATGAAGATCGGCTATCAGGATGCAGGCTCCTGGACGCTCTTCAACTCCACGCCCGTCGACCGGCGCAAGGCGGCCTGGCTCTATGCCCAGTTCGTCACCTCCAAGACGGTGGACACCAAGAAGAGCCATGTCGGTCTCACCATCATCCGGGATTCGACCATCAACCACGAATCCTTCACCGAGCGCGCGCCGAAGCTCGGCGGCCTGGTCGAGTTCTACCGCTCGCCCGACCGTGTGATGTGGACGCCGACCGGCGTCAACGTGCCGGATTATCCGAAGCTGGCGCAGATCTGGTGGCAGCAGATCGGCGATGTGAATTCCGGTGCCTTCACACCGCAGGAGGCGATGGATCGCCTAGCCTTGGAGATGGACCAGACCATGGCGCGCATGCAGCAGGCCGACGAGCAGGCCGACATCTATGGCGGCTGTGGCCCGCGCCTCAACGAGCCGCAGGACGCCGAACACTGGCTTTCCCAGCCCGGCGCGCCGAAGCCGAAGCTCGAAAACGAAAAGCCTCAGGGCGAAACCATCGCCTATGAGGAGATCGTCAAGCGCTGGCAGTAGCCATTGCTGCCTTGATACCATGCAACGATCCGTGAAGGCGGCGACGGCCGCCTTCACTTCGCGATGAAGAGTTTGGAGGAAGGCATGAGCGGGTTCGTCTTGGCCATCGACCAGGGAACGACGTCGAGCCGGGCCATTGTCTTCGATGACAAGATGCAAGCCGTGGGTACGGGCCAGCAGGAGTTCCCGCAGCACTATCCGGCCTCGGGTTGGGTCGAGCACGACCCGGAGGACATCTGGACGAGCGTCGTGGCGACGGTGAAAGCCGCACTGGCCGACACGGGGCTCGAGGCAAGCGATATCGCCGCCATCGGCATCACCAACCAGCGCGAGACGGTGGTGATCTGGGACCGCGAAACCGGCAAGCCCGTGCACAACGCCATCGTCTGGCAGGACCGGCGAACCGCCGCGCTGTGCGAGAAGCTGAAGGGAGAGGGGCTGGAAGAGACCTTCACGGCCAGAACCGGCCTTCTGCTCGACCCCTATTTCTCCGGGACGAAATTCGCCTGGCTTCTGGAAAACGTGGACGGCGCGCGCCAGCGCGCGGAGCGTGGCGAACTCCTGGCCGGGACGATCGACACCTTTCTCATCTGGCGGCTGACCGGCGGGCGCGCACATGTGACCGATGCGACGAACGCCTCGCGTACGCTGCTTTACGATATCGGCAAGAACGCATGGGACGATGAACTGCTTTCGATCCTCGGCGTGCCGCGCGCGCTCCTGCCCGAGGTCAAGGACACGGCCGACGATTTCGGCGTGACCGACAGGGCGCTCTTCGGCGCCGAAATTCCCATTCTGGGCGTTGCCGGCGACCAGCAGGCGGCGACCATCGGCCAGGCCTGCTTTGAGCCGGGCATGCTGAAATCAACTTACGGCACCGGCTGCTTTGCCGTGCTGAACACGGGCGACACGCTCGTGCACTCGAAAAACCGTCTGCTGACGACCATCGCCTATCGCCTCGACGGCAAGACGACCTACGCGCTGGAGGGTTCGATCTTCGTCGCCGGCGCGGCCGTTCAATGGCTGCGCGACGGCTTGAAGGTCATCGAGACGGCCGCCGATTCCGGCACGCTGGCCGACGCGGCCGATCCCACCCAGGACGTCTATCTCGTACCGGCCTTCGTCGGTCTCGGTGCGCCGCACTGGGACGCCGAGGCGCGCGGGGCGATCTTTGGCCTCACCCGCAACACCGGTCCCGCCGAATTCGCCCGCGCCGCGCTGGAATCGGTGGTCTTCCAGACGCGCGATCTGCTCGAGGCCATGCGCAAGGACTGGCCGGACGGGGCGGAGACCAAGGTCCTGCGCGTCGACGGCGGCATGGTCGCGAGCGACTGGACCATGCAGTGCCTGGCCGACATCCTCGACGCGCCGGTCGACCGGCCGACGGTGCTGGAAACCACCGCGCTCGGGGCAGCCTGGCTCGCCGGCTCGCGTGCGGGTGTTTGGCCGGGAATGGATGCTTTCGCGGAGCGCTGGGCGCTCGACCGCCAATTCACGCCTGGGATGGACGAGGCGGTGCGCGAACGCAAGCTGAAGGGCTGGCGCGATGCCGTGCGCCGCACGCTGACGCGCGGGGAATGAGGGCGCGCGCAAGTCTCCAGCCTTTCCGTATGGCTGATTAAACGCGGCGGCACCTGCCGCCGCTATCTCTCCCCGAACACCCGCGCGAAGATCGTGTCCACGTGCTTGGTGTGGTAGCCGAGATCGAACTTCTCGCGGATTTCGTCCTCGGAAAGTGCGGCGCGCACGTCCTTGTCGGCGAGCAGTTCTTCCAGGAAATCGGCGCCCTGTTCCCAGACCTTCATGGCGTTGCGCTGCACCAGCCGGTAGGCGTCCTCACGGCTGACCCCCGCCTGGGTGAGCGCCAAAAGCACGCGCTGCGAGTGCACGAGTCCGCGAAAACGGTGGAGGTTCTTCTCCATGGCGTCCGGATAGACGAGGAGCTTTTCCATCATGCCGGTGAGGCGGGCGAGCGCGAAATCGAGGGTCACCGTGGCATCCGGTCCGATCATGCGCTCGACGGAGGAATGGGAGATGTCGCGCTCGTGCCACAGCGCCACGTTTTCCAGCGCCGGCACGGCGTAGGCGCGCACCATGCGGGCAAGCCCGGTAAGGTTTTCCGAAAGCACCGGATTGCGCTTGTGCGGCATGGCGGAAGAGCCTTTCTGGCCCGGCGAGAAATATTCCTCCGCCTCCAGCACCTCTGTGCGCTGCAGGTGGCGAACCTCGACGGCCAGCCGCTCGATCGAAGAAGCGATGACGGCCAGCGTGGCGAAGAACATGGCGTGCCGGTCACGCGGGATGACCTGGGTGGAGACGGGTTCCGGCTTCAGGCCCATCTTCTCGGCAACATGCGCCTCGACCCGCGGGTCGATATTGGCGAAGGTGCCGATGGCCCCGGAAATGGCGCAGGTGGCGACCTCCTCGCGCGCGTTGACGAGCCGCGCGCGGCAGCGGTCGAACTCCGCATAAGCCTGCGCCAGCTTCAGCCCGAAGGTGGTCGGCTCGGCATGGATGCCGTGGCTGCGGCCGATGGTGATGGTGTCCTTGTGCTCATGGGCGCGTTTCTCGAGCGCGGCGAGGAGAGCGTCCATGTCGGCCAGAAGGATGTCGGCCGCGCGCACGAGTTGGACGTTGAAGCAGGTGTCGAGCACGTCGGAGGAGGTCATGCCCTGGTGCACGAAGCGCGCCTCGGGGCCGACAATTTCGGCCAGATGCGTCAGAAAGGCGATGACGTCGTGCTTGGTCTCGCGCTCGATCTCGTCGATGCGGTCGATGTCGAAGTCGGCCTTGCCGCCTTTCTCCCAGATCGTCCGCGCCGCTTCCTTGGGCACGATGCCGAGCTCGGCCATTGCATCGGCGGCGTGTGCCTCGATCTCGAACCAGATGCGGAACTTCGTTTCGGGCGACCAGATGGCGGCCATCTCGGGCCGCGAATAGCGCGGGATCATCGTCTGCCTGTCCTGTAAGAAAAGTCGTTGGCGGTGGTAGCAGACGGGTCGCCCAAGTCAACGCGGGCGGAGGGCAAACCACAGGCTGAAGGCCAAAAGGGCGGCCAGGCCATAGGGAAAATAGAGCCGCACACCGATCACGGCGAACTCATAGAGCCCCACCAGGACCGTGTAGAACAGCCAGATTCCCACTAGGTGGACGGAATGCCCGTGCCAGGAGGCGGCATCCAGCACGGACTGAAGCGCGAAGACGAGCCCCGTTGCTCCAAGCGTTGCGAAACCGAGCAGCAGGAGGAAAATCAAGAAGCGCCGAAACCGGCCGCCGCCGCGCGCGGCCGGTCGGGCGAAGAAAAGGGCGGCCGGAAAGGCGATCAGGGCGCCGAGCGCGAAACGTTCGGCAACCGCCGCCGCCCGTGCCAAATC
>NZ_JBHSUM010000017.1:0-47205 GCF_042660605.1 Nitratireductor sp. GCM10026969 | reverse complement strand
CGGGTGCCGTGCGCGACTGGTCCGGCGGCACGCGCATCGGCGAGGCGCTCGCCACCTTCAATCGCCTGTGGTCGCGCCGGGTGCTGGGGCAGGGCGCCACGGTGCTTCTCATCACCGACGGGCTGGAGCGCGACGACATAGAAAGGCTCGCCCGTGAAATGGAGCGGCTGCAGAAATCCTGCCGCCGTCTCATCTGGCTCAACCCGCTCCTGCGGTTCGACGGTTTCGAGGCCAGGGCGCGCGGGGTCAGGGCCATTCTCCCGCATGTGGACGAGTTCCGCCCCGTCCACTCGCTTGACGCGTTGTCGGATCTCTGCACCGCCTTGTCGGCCGCGCCGCGCCGGCGAACACGGCCGGTAGAGGGACTTGGCAATCATCTTGCTGCGTGACCATATTGCCAGTAGGGCAACAGGAGGCAGGGCATGCTTAATCAGGCGCAAGGCGAACAGCCGCTCGACCCGCTCACGATCGCCGAGGACTGGATGAAGGCCGGCAGGGACGTGGCCATCGCCACTGTGGTGGAGACCTGGGGCTCCGCACCCCGGCCCGTCGGCAGCCATCTGGTGATCGACACGGAGGGGCATTTCGAAGGCTCGGTGTCCGGCGGCTGCGTCGAAGGGGCCGTCGTGGCGGAAGCGGCCGATGTCCTTGCCGACGGCAGGCCTCGCATGCTGGAATTCGGGGTGGCCGACGAGACGGCCTGGCAGGTCGGCCTGTCCTGCGGCGGCCGCATCAAGGTTTATGTCGAACGGCTGGGCTAATGGATCCTCTTTCACTGAAGAAACTGAACGCATGCCGGCGCGAGCGCCGGGCGGCCGTGCTCGTCACCGATCTCGGCGGCGGGCGGGATCGGGTGGTGGTCGAAGGCGACACCGTCGCCGGACCCCTCGGTGAAGCGGTGGAGAAGGCCTTCCTCTCGGGAAAATCGGCGACCGCGGAGATCGACGGGCGGCAATTCTTTCTCAATGTGCATGTGCCGCCGCCACGGCTGGTGATGATCGGTGCGGTTCACATCAGCCAGGCTTTGGCGCCGATGGCGCGGATGGCCGGCTTCGACGTGCACATCATCGATCCGCGCACTGCTTTCGCCTCGCCGGAGCGCTTTCCCGATGTGCGGCTCGATGCCGAGTGGCCGGAGGAGGCGCTTCAAAAGCGCCCGCTCGATGCCTATTGCGCACTGGCCGCGCTCACCCATGATCCCAAGATCGACGATCCCGCTTTGAAGGCCGCGCTTGACGCCGGCTGCTTCTATATCGGCGCGCTGGGCAGCCGCAAAACCCACGCACGCCGTGTCGAGCGCTTGACCGGCGCGGGGCTTGCCCAGGACTCCATCGAGCGCATCCACGCGCCCATCGGGCTTGCGATCGGTGCGGCGAGCCCGGCGGAAATCGCCATCGCCGTTCTCGCCGAGATCATCGCGGCCCTGCGTTCGCGCGGGCTGGAGGCACGTCGGGGCGAGGCGGCATGAGGTTCGGCGCCGTTCCCGTTTGTGAGGCGGAGGGCGCGATCCTCGCCCATGCGACCATGGCGGGGGAGAAGCGGCTGCGCAAGGCGCACCGGCTGACGGCGCAGGATGTTCGCCTATTGGAAGAGGCGGGCGTGCGCGAGGTCATTGCGGCCGTGCTCGCCCCGGGCGATCTCGACGAGGATGCAGCTGCCGCACGGATTGCGGCTGCGCTGCGTGTCGCCACCGTCGAGGCGCGTGCGCCGGCGACCGGCCGTGTCAACCTGCATGCGGCCGAGGCGGGCCTGTTTCGGGTCGACAAGCAGATTGTCGATGCCGTCAACCGTATCGACCCGGCCATCACGCTTGCCACGCTGGAGCCCTTCGCGGCGGTGGAGGCGGGGCAGATGGTCGCCACGGTCAAGATCATTCCCTTTGCCGTGCCGGAAAACCTGGTGGTCCAGGTCGAGACCGCCTGCACGGCGGGCGAGGCCTTCTCGGTGCGACCCTTCGTACCGCGCCGCATCGGTCTCGTGCAGACCGTCCTGCCGGGGGTGAAACCGAGCGTGCTCGACAAGACCGCCCGCATCACAGAGGCGCGGCTTGCGCGCTCGGCGAGCCGGGTGACCGCCGAGGTGCGTCCGCCGCACGAGGAGGAAGGGGTCGCCCGCGCCATTGCCGACCAGGCCCGCGACAGCGACATGGTCTTGGTCTTCGGTGCCTCGGCGGTCTGCGACGAGGACGACGTCATCCCCGCCGCGATCCGCCGCGCCGGCGGCAAGGTCTCGCGCGTCGGCATGCCGGTGGACCCGGGCAACTTGCTGGTGATCGGCAGTCTCGGCGGAAAGCCTGTCCTGGGCGCGCCGGGCTGCGCCCGCAGCCCCAAGCCGAACGGTTTCGACTGGGTGCTCGACCGGCTCATGGCCGGGCTCGAGGTCACCCATGAGGAGGTCGGCGCCATGGGCGTAGGCGGTCTTCTGGTGGAGATTCCCACACGGCCACAGCCGCGCGAAGTCACACCGAAACGAGCGTCCCCGAAGGTCTGGGCGGTGCTCCTGGCCGCGGGAAGATCGCGGCGGATGGGCATCGGCAACAAGCTCATGGCCGAATTCGACGGCAAGCCGCTGGTGCGTCGGGTTGCCGAACAGGTGACCGGGGGCGGGGCGGCCGGTGTAGTCGTCGTTCTCGGCCACGAGGCCGAACGGGTCTCGGCGGCACTTTCCGGTCTGGCGGTGAAGGAAGTTCAGAATCCGGACTTCAGGTCCGGGCTTGCAAGCTCGCTCAAGGCCGGCATTCACGCCCTGCCGCCTTCCGCCGCTGGAGCCCTGGTCGTGCTGGGCGACATGCCGGAGGTCACCGCCGAGGACTTCAACCGGCTGTTGGCGGCGTTTTCCAAGGCCGGCGGTGAGGCGATCGTGCGGGCCACCCATGGCGGCAAGCGCGGCAATCCCGTGATCCTGCCACGAACGCTTTTTGCCGAGGTTGAAAGGCTGGAGGGCGATACGGGCGCGCGTCAGATCGTCGAAAGTGCGCCACTGGAAGTCGTCGACGTCGAACTGGGTCCGGCCGCCAGCCTGGACGTGGACACGCCAGAGGCCCTTCACGCGGCCGGCGGCACCCTGAAGGCCGAAAGCAGCAAAAGCGGATGAGGGGCGCGCGCAAACGGGCATACGTCCAGCCGCTCCTCTTGTGTCTCCTTGCTTTGCTGGCCACGCCCGCCGAGGCGTGGCAGCTTGCGCCCTTCAAGGACCGCCTATTCGGCTACCCGGATGTTTTGGAGAGGCGTGACGATGGTGCTTACCGCATCATCGACTATCGCGAGATGCGTGACATCAACGGGCGGGATGCGGTGCCGGAGCGCCGGGTGCGGGGGCGTTACGTCGACACGGCCATACGCCGGCTGCAACGCGATCTCGTCATCGAGACGGAAAGAGGCCCGGTGCGTCACTTCGCCGTCGGCCGGGTCGAAGGCGCGCGCATCATCACGGTCTATCTGCACGGGCAGGGCGGCAACCGCCATCAGGGGGTCGACGATTTCACGTTCGGGGGCAATTTCAACCGCATCAAGAACCTGATGGGCCGCAATGGCGGGCTCTATCTGGTACCGGACGTTCCCGGTTTCAGTGCCGAGGGCGCGACGCGCATCGCCGCTCTCCTTTCCGCCTATACAGCGCGCTCGCCGGATGCGCCGGTTTTCCTTGCCTGCGGCTCCATGGGCGGCGCGCCGTGCTGGCGGCTTGCGCGGGAGGCGGCGCTGCTTCCACGCCTGAAGGGCCTCGTCCTCCTTGGTTCCATGTGGGACGACGGTTTCCTGACCACCCGGGCCTTCCAGAACCGCCTGCCCATCTTCATTGGCCACGGAAGCCGGGACGAGGTGTTCCCCGTCGAGAAGCTGGAGGCGTTCTACCGGCGCATCCGCGCGCGCGAACCGGCCTACCCCGTCCGATTCGTGCGGTTCGAGACCGGCACCCACGGAACACCGATCCGCATGACGGACTGGCGCGAAACGCTCAACTGGATGCTGTCGACCGGGCGATAGCATTTCGGGCGAAGCATCCGATGAGAGCTTTCATCGACGTCGCTCAAGAATATTTGCCGGTAATCAACAGGCAAGGGGAACCTATCCGGGCGCCTCTGGTTCGCGGGTGTGCCGCCAAGGCGGCGGCGAAAGCCGAGAACCCGTGGAGAGTGAGATGTTCTTTCGAACAAACCAGTTTCAATACAATGCCAAGCCCGAGCGCCCTGATCCCGTCTACGCCAAGAAGCTTCAGGAAGTGCTTGGCGGCCAGTGGGGAGAGATCAGCGTCATGATGACCTATCTGTTCCAGGGCTGGAATTGCCGTGCGCCGGAAAAGTACCGCGACATGATCCTCGACATCGGCACGGAGGAGATCGCGCATGTGGAGATGCTGGCCACCATGATCGCACGGCTGCTTGAGACCTCGCCCGTCGAGGCGCAGGAGAATGCCGCCAAGAATTCGGCCGTCGGCGCCGTGCTCGGCGGCTCGCGAATAGAGGATGTGCTCGATGCCGGCATGAACCCGCAGCACGCGATCGTGTCCGGCCAAGGCGCCACACCGACCGACAGCGTCGGCTATCCCTGGAATGCGCGCTATACGATCGCTTCCGGCAATTTGCTCGCCGATTTCCGTTTCAACGTGACTGCCGAGTCGCAGGGCCGGCTTCAGGTTTGCCGTCTTTACGAACTGACGGAGGATCCGGGCGTGCGGGACATGCTGTCCTTCCTCATCGCCCGTGACACCATGCACCAGAACCAATGGTTGGCCGCCATCACCGAGCTGGAGGAAGAGGGGCTCGACGGGACGCCGGTTCCGATGAGTTTTCCGCAGGAGCGCGAGAAGTCGGACGTGGCCTACCAATTCTGGAACTGCTCCGACGGTACCGAGAGCCAGCAGGGCCGCTGGGCCAAGGGCCCGACCCCGGACGGCAAGGGTACGTTCGAATATCTGGCCGATCCCAAGCCCATGGGCGAGACGGTTGAGGAGCTCGGCATGGCCGACCCGCTGCTCCACGGCACGCCGAAGAAGCCCATGCCGCCCTCCGCGTCGTGATCGCGATGCTGGTGCGGCCGCCAAGCCGTGGCGGGAACACGGCGTGCCTGCCCGGTTTGGGTTGTACTCACGTGAGTGGAGGTAAGATCGGAGTATCCGGAAAATGGCGGCAAATGCGGGAGAAACGGCCCGCGAGACGGGCGATTTCAGGTGCGAGCGGTGTCACAAGCAGGTGCATGTGACCAAGGGCGACAAGATTCCGAAATGCCCGAACTGCGGGAACGATACGTTCGATGCGCGTTACGACGAGCCGGGGACCGAAAGCTGAGGCGGGCGCCCGTGGCCCGGATCGCTCTCAGGCGCGTGCATAGCAGCGCGTTGGCCTCGTGAGGTCCTTTGTCAGGAGAAAGCGGCCATCCTCTCTGCCCGGCGCGGGATGGGCGATAACGGTCCATCCCAGCCGGCGGTAGAAGCCGAGGACGTCGCGGTTGAAGGAATCCACCTCCAACTCGGCGCTTGCGACCCCACGTGCGGCGGTGGCTTCTTCGGCGAAGCGCATCATGCGCCGGCCGATGCCGGCGCGTTGCAAGGGAAAGAAGGTCCGTATCGCCCAGAAGCGTGCCGGCGGCCATCCGCCGTCTGCGCCGAAGTCGACCCAGACCTGGGCGATCGGAAACTTTGCCGCCACGGCGACAAGCATGAGCGCCTCGCCGCGTGTTTGCGCCTCGAACACCCGGCGGATGATTGCCCTGTCGCGGGAATAAAGGCCCATCCATTCGAGCGCGGGAAGATCGGCTTCCGTGCAAGTGCGCACGGTTGCCCGTATCGTTGCTTCCAGTTCGCCGAACTCTTCCGAACGGGTCATGTCGCAAGGTTCTCCTCCAGGCCGGCCTTGCGGCAGACCTCCGGCCGGTGCTCCAGCCAGTTCTCGGCCACGCATTCACTGGCCGGGCGGCCGTACCAGGTCCAGGGGAGGTGACGTGGGTTCAGCCCTACGAAATGTGCCCCGGCACGGCCGAGATAAGGCTGCTGCGGCCAGAAGGGCGAGCAGATCGTCACCTCTTCGGTCGGCACCATGTGGGCCGGCTTTTCTCGATCCAGGGCGACGGCCTCAAGCCCCTGCTCGTCGAGTTCCGAGCACAGGGGCAGGGGATGGTCCCGTAGCACGGTCCGAAGGGCCTCGCCGAGATCGTAGCCCGGCGGCAAGCCGCGAATGCCCGTATTGCGCGGTTCCGGACGGGTCCTTTCCGCAAAGACGCCGAAGGCGGTCTTCACATCGCGCAAGGCCTCGAACCCGAAGTCCGAGACATCGCCCACGGTCCAGCGGATGCCGATCAAGGGACCGCTCATGCGCTTCTCCGGAGCGGTGGTGCGAGGCGGCGCGCGCGGGTCGGTTGATCCGCTGCGCCCCAGCGATACTTGTAGGCCTCGCGACCACGCAGGAAATCGAAGCTTTCGTGCCCCTCGCGCCCGGCTTCCTCGATGGCGTGGCCGACCAGGACCGTGCCGAGCCCGAGACGGGCGTATTCGGGAGCGAAGCCGCCGATGTAATAGTAGCTGCGCTGCTTTGCGGTGAGAACGCAGAGCGCCGCTACCGTTTCTGCGCCGGCGCGCATCGTATGGAGGCGCAGAAGGTTTGCCGTCTCGAGCGCCGGGAACGCCTCGCGCAGCCAGCCGAGCATGCGCGCATCGGCAAAGATACCGGCCTCGCCGCGTAAGCGCCAGCGGCGGGTATGCAGATCGGCAAGCGCCTCGATCTCCGTGGCGCCTGACCGTTCCGGCCCACTGATGCCGGCGCGTGCCGCGCGGCGGCGGCAGTAGCGCAGGTTCTGTGCCATCTTTTTGCTCGGCCGCGCAGGAAGCGAGAGTACCGCGCAGCTTTCCGCCGGGCTTGTTTCCGCGCGCCAACCTTCCGGCGCGTGCGCATGCGTCAGCGGCGAATCCGAACGCAATTGGAAGAATTCGACCGGTAGGGAAAGCCGCCCCAGTGCATCGGACAGCGAGTCCGGCTCCAAATGGGGATCGAAAACGCCGTCCAGCCGATCGGTCGGCCCGGCACCCCACGGAAGGAACCGTCCCTCGCGCGCGAAAAGCGGCAGAAGTGCAAGGAGCCGGCCCTCTTCGCGCATGGACAGGATCACGCTTTCTCCATCGCGGAAATGGCGTCGCCACGGTACGAGCCAAGCCGGGCTTTGGAACGGTGTCGCAGCCGGATCCCGCTGCCAAAGATCCCACCACTCCGGCTCGATCCCGCGCGCGTTGGAGAGATATTCCACCTGCATCCGGGGACCGTTCACGCGCTCGGCAGCGGCTCGACGGGGCGATGAGCGGCCCCCTGCCGCCCTGACTTCCCATCGGTAAAGGCCAGGCCGGAGTGCCTCTCCAGGATCTCGCGCGTCAGGCCGAAGCGCGCCGCCACGTGCCCATCCAGGGGGACACCCATGGAGCGCACCGCGGCGTTGAACGTGCGCCGCCATTCGGCGAAGGGGCCGTAGAGCTCCGAGTGGTTCTCGTCGGTGTTGACAAAATAGGCGCCGGGCACCGGCAGACGCACCAGATCGACACCGGCCTCTCGCGCGCTTTCCGGCCAGAGGTGATGAGAGCCCAACGTCTCGTGCGGGTCGAACCGCATGGGATCGGAACTGGCGGGCTCCACGCGTGCGATGGTGCTCGATCCGCAAAGACGGTGGAAACCGCCGTCGAAGACGCGTCCGTCCGGCAGTTCCACCGCGTGCAACGTGCCGAAATCGACCACATAGCCCCTGTCGAGGACCGCGCCGACCCGCTGCGGCGTGATGAGCCGGCGTGCCGTCTCTACCAGGTAGCTGGCGACGAGGTCGTCGGCGTCGAGATACATCATCAGCCCGCCGCCGCCTTCTCTCACCGCCTCCTTGATCATCCACTTCTTGCAGCCGCCGTCGTCGTTTGCCGTAGTTGGGGCGTCGACTGGCCAATCGGCGCGCAGGAAGCGAAAGCGTGGATCGCCGCGGGTGAGCACATTCCAGGAGGGCGGTACGTCGTGGCCGGCCAGCAGCAACTCGAACGTGCCGTCGCTCTGCGCCAGGACCGAGCGCAGGGTCAATTCCAAAAGGGCGTCGACGCGGTTCCAGTCACGCGCGGCCGCACGTGCGATCAAAGGCACGCCGAAAACGAACTTCTCCCGCTGTCGGGAAAAACCTGACCCGATGCCTTGCCTGCCCGTTACCGCCACAGGGGCGGCGGCCCGATGTGAGGAGAGAGGCCTTCGCGGCGTTTCCGGCATGCTAATCCCTTGATGTCGTTGCCCACATGGCTCCCAACGGTTGGATCGACCGGATGTTCCGGGCGGGCGGCCGCTGTCTGCCTCCCGGACCGGCGTCGCCGGTGGCGGGTGGGCAAAGCACGTCTCGTCACCCTGCGCGCCCGCGCGGTAGTTTCCCGGGATGTGCATGCGAGCGCTGAAAGCCTCGCTTGTCGATCGATCCGCTGCGAAAGGATGCGCCCCGTGAAAGTGCTCGTGACAGGCATCGCCGGCTTTATCGGGTTCCACACCGCGCTCAGACTGGCTGAGCGCGGCGACGAGGTGATCGGAATCGACAATCTCAACGATTATTATCCGGTCTCCCTGAAGCAGGCGCGCTTGAGCCTCCTCGGCAACCGCGTCCGTTTCCGGGAGATGGACATCGCGGAGGCGGAAGCCTTCAACGCTCTGGTCCAGGCGGAGCAGCCCGACGTAATCGTCCACCTGGCCGCCCAGGCCGGTGTTCGCTACTCGCTGGAAAATCCCTTCGCCTATGCGAAATCCAATCTCATGGGGCACTTGTCCGTGCTCGAGGCCTGCCGCCGCTCTGAAGGGCTCACGCATCTCGTCTATGCGTCATCGAGTTCCGTCTACGGGGACAACCGCAAAGTACCCTTCAGCGAAACGGACCGCGTCGACGCGCCGAAGTCCCTCTATGCCGCGAGCAAGCGTGCGGACGAGTTGATGAGCACGGCCTATGCGAGCCTTTACGGGCTGAAGCAGATCGGGCTCCGCTTCTTCACCGTGTACGGCACCTGGGGGCGCCCGGACATGGCGTACTGGATCTTCACGCAGTCGGTGCTGGAGGGGCGACCGATCCGGCTCTTCAACAACGGCGACATGATGCGCGACTTTACCCATGTGGACGACATCGTGTCGGGTGTGGTCTCGACCGTCACAGCACCTGTCTTCCGTCCCGGCGAGCACCCGCACCGGGTCTACAACATCGGCAACAACCGTCCCTCGAAGCTCATCGAACTCGTCAGGCTCATCGAGGAACATACCGGGTGCGAAGCGAAAATCTCGTATGCGCCCATGCAGCCCGGCGACGTGGTCTCCACCTACGCCGACATCGAGGATATGCGAGCGGACTACGGCTTCCGGCCGACGACCAGTCTGGCGGATGGCCTGAAGGAGTTTGTCGGTTGGTACCGGGACTATGCCGGCTATGCCGCCCGCGCCGCCCAGGCGGTCGCCTGAACCCTTCGGTTACGATGCCTGGAAGACCCACAGGCGCGCCATCAGATAGTTCCAGACGAAGATGACGGGCACGCTGACGATCTTTGCCGCGGGCGCCGGGATCAATGTGGCGAGGAACGCGACCAGGAGCGTCGAAAGCAGGAGTCCCGTCAGCGTCGAGACGCCGAATTTCACCGCCTGCGCGTAGCTCCGCCCGGCCCTGAAGGTCCATGTCCGGTTCAACTGGTAGCTCACCACGATCCCGGTGGAATAGGAAAGCACGTTGGCGGGTGCGGCCGCCAACGACATCATGACGAGCCCGGTGAAGAGGACAACGTCAAGCGTGGTGGTGACCGCCCCCACGACGGCGAAACGCGCGGTGGTCAAGACGCTGCGTTCGAGGCTTTCGGTTCGCAGGAGACGGCGCGGTCCAGGCATTGGATGGGCCTTGCTTCGAGTGATGCGGCATCGTCGGCCATCGCGGTCCTGTCGTTCAGCGTCGCCTCGACGATCACCATGGGCCGCCGTTTCGACTGCATGAAGATCCGTCCGACATATTCACCGACGATCCCGAGGAACATCGCGTTGAGGGTGATCGAAAGCAGCAGCAGTACCGTCGTCGTCGCGAAGCCCGCCGGCCAGTCCTGCCCGAAGAGGAGCTTTCCGACGAGGTAGCCGACGAGCAGCAGGAAAGTCGCCGCGCCGACGACGATGCTCGCGAGCGAGGCGAGCCGGAGCGGGATCAGCGAGTGGTTGAGGATGCCGTCCACGGCCAGCGACAGCATGGCTTTCAGCGGAAACTTGCTGTCTCCGGCCACGCGCGCCTGCCTGTCGTATTCGAATCCGACCTGTGAGAAGCCCATGGAGCTGATAAGCCCGCGCAGATAGGGCGACGTGTCGTCGACGCGGCCGAGCTCGTCGAGGATGCGGCGGTCGACCAGCCTGAACTCGCCGGCATTGAGCGGCAGATCGTCTTCGCTAAGGGCATTGATGAAGCGGTAGAAGACGCGCCTTGTCAGCGCCGTGATCCTGTTGTCGGTGAGCGAACGCCGGATGCCATAGACCACCTGATGTCCCTGCCGCCAAAGCGCCAGCATTTCCGGGATGAGGTGCGGCGGGTCCTGGAGGTCGCAATCGATCTGGACCGAGCAGTCGCCGCGCGCGGCCTTGTAGGCGGTAAGCAGCGAGCGCTGGTAGCCGATGTTGCGGCTGAAGCGTATGACGCGCACGCGCGGATCAAGACGGCATATCTCCTGGAGGATATCGAAGGTGCCGTCGGTGGAATGGTTGTCGGTGAAGATGATCTCGTAGTCATGGCCGGGGAGCGCGCGGAAGGTATCGACGATCGCGGTGTAGGCGCCTCGCACATTGGCTTCCTCGTTGAAGGCCGGGACGAGAACCGAGACCAGGATTGTTGCAGTCATCTTGTCGCTCCCATCCCTCGGGTTTCGGTCCAACGGGGAATTGTTGGCCGATCTCCCGGCCGATCGACGTGCTCGCGATGCCAGGCGACGAGCCGCCGGATGCCGTCGGTCAGCGATATGCGCGCCCGCCACCCGAGAAGCCTTGCAGCGCGGTCGGGCGAGCCGCGGAGATCCGGTGCTCCGTCTTCCGGACTGTTCCGGCCGAAGGTGACGAGCCCCGGATCGGCACCGGTCGCCTCCACGACCTGGCGCGCCACCTCGCGCATCGTCGGCGCAATGCCGGTCGCGATATTGACGACAGCGGCACCGGGAAGGGGCCGGTTTGCCATCTGCGTCAGTGCCGCCACAACGTCATCCACGTGGATCAGGTCCCGGCGATCGTCAGGGCGGCGCACGAGAAACCGCGCGCCGGCAAGGCACCGGTCGACGAGAGCGGGTACGAAGTAATCCGCCGACTGCCCGGGACCGTAGACGAGCGCGAGGCGCGCCGTGGCGACGGGGAAGGGAAGTCTTGGCTGCAGCGCCGCCATGAGATGGGTGGCGGCGACCATGCCGGCGCCATAGAGCGTGACCGGCGCCTCGCGCGCGTCCTCGCGATACGGACGCGGCGCCAGTCCGTATTCGGCCAGCGAGCCGGTACAGATTACGGCCGAGGGCGGAAGGCTCGACTGCGCGGCCGCGCTCAGCAGTGAAATGACGATTTGGATATCCTCGCCGAAATAGGATCGGGCGTCGGTGAACGCCGCATCCAGTGGGCGCCGGGGCGAGGCGGCCAGATGGTAGACCACCTCGGGCGCCACCTCTCGAACGCAGCGTCTCAGATCCGGCTCCGACCTCAGATCGAACTCATGCTGGATGATGACGCCGGCGGAGCGGCGCAGGTGTTCCGCGCGCTCAGGCGTACGTACAATGACATGCACCTCGTGGCCTTGCGCGAGGCAGGCGCCCACGAGGTGGGAGCCGACGAAGCCGGCCCCACCGGTGATCAGTATGCGCCTTTCGAAATGCACGCCTGCGCCTCACATACCGGTCACAGCCTTTGCGGCCGGCATCGCCTCGGCGCCCGCGACATCCGGGATCAGGACCGGGCGGGGCAGGGGCACGAGGAACCGCCCGCCATCGGCGAGAAAGCCGGCTTGCTGCTGATAGATCTCCTCGAAGAAGTTCCAGGCCAACACCAGCAAGACGTCGGGCCTGTCGTCCGCGAGTGCTTCCGGCGCCCGGATCGGGATCTTCATTCCAGGTGAGTAGAGCCCTTGCTTGAGCGGATTGCGGTCGACCAGATAGTCGAGCGTTTCGGGGCCTATTCCGAAATAGTTCAAGAGCGTATTGCCCTTGGCGGGCGCGCCGTAGCCGGCGAGCTTCAACCCCTCAGCCTTCAGCTCGGCCAGCATGGCCGTCAGGTCCTCGCGAATTTCCGCGATCCGCCCGGAAAAGGCGCGATAGCTCTCCTCGGATAGAACGCCGGCTTCACGCTCCTCCGCCAGCATCTCCGCCACGATCGGCTTAGTTTCGGCGGCGGCGGGGCTGCGCTTCATGAAGACCCGCATGGAGCCGCCATGCACGCCGAGACGGTGAATATCGGTGACCGCCAGATCGAAGAACGCGCCGAGCCTGACGAGCGACAGCAGGCTGAACTCGGAGACGTGCTCGTGATAGATCGTGTCGAACTCGTTCTTCTCCAGAAGATCTTTCGCCCAGGGGACCTCGATCACGAAGACGCCGTCATCGGCGAGCCAGTTGGCAATTCCCTTCATGAAATTATGCAGATCACCGATATGGTTGAAGGTGTTCGTCGTGACGATCACCTTGGCGGGGCCGTGCTTGTCCGCCAACCCCAGGGCGGCCGCTGCGGTAAAGTAGCCGATCTCGACTTCGACGCCCCGCGAGCAGGCGATTTTGGCCAGGTTGGCGGCGGGGTCGACGCCCACCGTCGTGCAGCCGATATCGTTGCAGGCCGAAAGGAGCAAGCCGTCGTTGCAGCCGATATCGACGATCAGCCCGCCGCCCGCTTCCTGCTTCAAAACCGCCGCCAGCTCCGCGAAATGGCTGTGCATGAGCGTCGCGCTGGAAGGCACGTAGAGATAGTGCTCGAAGAAACCTTCCGGAACCTGGTCGGCCACCTGGATCAGGCCGCATTCCAGACAGGCTTGCGAATTCAGCGGATAGGCCGGCTGACCTTTCGCCACGTCTTCGGCGCGCACGAAACCGTTGGCCGGCGGATGATCGCCCATAGGCAGAAACAGGTAGGGATCGGGCGCAAGGCAGGCGCGGCAGCGAGAAAGGAAGGCCATCGTCAAACTCCCATTTGAGCCGGCCGGACAGGCTCGCTGCCTGCCGCGCGGCGCGCGGTTGAAAACTGTTTTGCGAAGTCGCGGAAGGTCTCGTGCATGTAGGCCAGCTGCTCGGCCGTCAGCCCGTGATGGCAGGCCAGCAGAACACCACCGCGCATGACCTCGTCGGCCACCGGATAGCCGCCGGCTTCCGTCCGGCAGTCGACGCCGGCCATGGCCGGCTGGCGCAGGATGTTGCCGGTGAAGACCGGGCGTGTCTGGATGTCGCGCTGCTCCAGGAAGATCTGCATCTCGCGCCGGGTGAAGGGCGCCTCACGCCTGACCGTCAGGGGGAAGGCGAGCCAGCCCGTCCGCGCCCCGGGCAATTGCCGCGGCAGCACGAACCAGTCCTCATAATCCTTGAAGAAGGCGTACTGCGCCGCGAAATTGCGCTCGCGCGCGGCGATGTTCTGTTCGAGTCGGTCGAGCTGAACGAGGCCGAATGCCGCGCCCATCTCCGAGGGCTCGATATTGAAGCCAAGCTCCTCGAAGAGGAATTTCGCGTCATATTCAATGCCGTCCAGCTCGACATTGAAGCGGTTTTCGATCGTCTCCGACTCCACGAAAAGCGACGACGTCCGCCCCCACGAGCGCAGGAGCAGCGCGCGGCGGGCGAGCTCGTCGTCGTTGACGCACAGCATGCCGCCATTGCCCGCCGCCGTGATCACGTGGGAGCCGTAGAAGCTGGTGGTACTGATATCCGAGCGGCTTCCGGTGCTCGTGCCGTCAAGCGTGGCGCCGAGCGTGTCGGCGCTGTCCTCGATGACGATGAGATCGTGTGCCTTTGCGATCGTGCGGATGCGGTCCCAGTCGGGCAGATTGCCGATCAGCGAGGGGATCATCACCGCCCGTGTCCGGGGTGAGATCGCCCTCTCGATGGCCTCGGCATCGATGTTGTAGGTTCCCTTCGTTGCGTCGACGAAGACGGGGACCAGACCCTTGCGCACGATGGGCGCGACGGTTGTGGCGAAGGTGAGAGCCGGCGTGACGACCTCGCTCCCGCGCGCCAGGTCGAGGATCTCGACCGCCAGGTAGTTCGCCGAGGAGCCGGAGTTCACCATGATGCCGTGCCGCTTGGCAAAGAGCGCGGCGACCCGCTCCTGCATGCGCCGCACCCGCTCACCCATCTGGGTCGAGGAACGCATGACCTCGACGACGGCGGCGATTTCGTCCTCGCCGTGGACGGACTGGCCGTAATTCACGCGCATGTGGCGATCACCTCTTTTTCTGCCTGCGCCGGGGCGGCGTCCTCGCCGGTGGCCCAACGCGCGGCATAGTCATTGATCTGGCTTTCCGAAAAGGCGCGTATCCGCTCCGGTTCGCGCCGATGCGCCCGGTACCAGTCGACCGTCATGGCGACCGCCTCTTCGAGATGCAGAAGGGGCTGCCAGCGGAGCTCGGCGCGCGCCTTGGTGCTGTCGAGCCTGAGCACCACCGATTCCGCCGGTGCGCCGTCCTGGCGCTCGACGATGTAGTCGGGGCACTCCCCCTGCCACTTGGAGACGGCCAGATCGGCAAGCCGGCCGACATTGACGTCGGCATCGGCGCCGGGGCCGAAATTCCATGCGCCCGCAAAACGCGCGCCGTGGTCGAGGAGAGCGGCACCGAGCATCAGATAGCCGCGCACGGGCTCGAGGACATGCTGCCAGGGACGTACATTGACAGGATTGCGGATGCGTGCCGGAACGCCGGAGCCGGCCGACCGGGCCAGGTCCGCAACGAGCCGGTCGGTTCCCCAATCGCCCCCGCCGATGACATTGCCGGCGCGCACCGTCGCAAGCTGCGGCCCGCCGGCGGCGCTGAAGAAGGAAGCGCGGTAGGCCGCCGCCACCAGTTCGGCGCAGCCTTTGGAGGAACTGTAGGGATCGCGGCCGCCCATCGGGTCGTTCTCGCGGTAGGGCCAGACCCATTCACGGTTGTCATAGCACTTGTCGCTGGTGACCACGATCACACCGCCGAGCGAAGGCATGCGCCGCGCCGCCTCCAGCACCACCGCCGTACCCACCACGTTGGTCATGTAGGTGTCGACGGGCGCTTCGTAGGACGTGCGCACGATGGCCTGCGCAGCCATGTGAATAACCAGATCGAAGTCCTGGCCGCCGATGGCTTCGCGCAAGGTGTTTTCCGTGCGGATGTCGCCGATGCGGCTTTCGATGAGTCTGTCGATCCCCACGGCCGTGCAGAACGATCGCCTTGCCGGCGGCAGGGCAACCCCTACGACCGTGGCGCCAAGCCGGCGCAGCCATAGCGAGAGCCAGCCGCCCTTGAAGCCGGTGTGGCCGGTGACGAGCACGCGTCGCCCGCTGAGAGCTTGTGAAAGGGCGGTCTCATCCAGCATTGCGGCCATGGGTCGCCATCTCGAACAGGGGAGCGGGGGAACTCGGCTCAATGGTCTCTTCCTGCCCGAACTGCAGCCATGGCGGCTCGTCCGTCTCGCACATGCCGTCGAGCACGTCGCGATCCCGCACTGTATCCATGGGATGCCAGAAGCCCCTGTGCTTGTAGGCGAAGAGCTCGCCGTCCCGGGCGAGGTTCGTCAGCGGGAGTTTCTCCAGCGGCTCGTGCGAGCCCGGGATGTAATCGAGAACACCGGGCTCGAAGACGAAGAAGCCGCCATTGATCCAGGTTTCGTGCCTGCGCACCTTTTCGGTGAACTCGACGACCTGGTCGCCCTCCAGCTCGAGATTGCCGAAGCGCGCAGGCGGCTGCACCGCCGTCACGGTCGCCAGGCGCCCGTGCGAACGATGGAACGCGAGCAGCGCTTCCAGGTCGATATTGCCGACACCGTCGGAGTAGGTGACCATGAAGGTGTCGCGGTCGAGCCAGTTGCGCAGGTTGAGCAGGCGCCCGCCGGTCATCGTCGACACGCCGGTGTCGACCACCGAGACGTTCCAGTCCAGCGGGCGGTTCGGCCGCAGGATCATCGAGCCGTTGCCGAGTGCCACCGTGAAGTCCGCCGTGGACAGGTGGAAATTATGGAAGAAGCTCTTGATCAGCATGCATTTGTAGCCGCCCGCGATGACGAAGTCGCGAAAGCCCCAATGACTGTAGATGTCCATGACGTGCAGGATGATCGGGCGTCCGCCGACCTCCACCATGGGTTTCGGGATGCGGTGCGTCTCCTCGGCCAGTCGCGAGCCGAGACCTCCTGCCAGAAGAACCACTTTCATATCGGCCTCGCCTGTGTTCGTCGTGGGCGGAAGAGCGAGACCGGCCCGGTCCCGGCCTGCTCTTGAGGCCCCGGTCCGGATGCAACGCTTTCCGTGCGTCTATTCTCCCGTTCTTCCGATTTATTCCATAAGAGGTATAGTATATACGGAATTCATGTAATGAATAATAACTCTGTTTTCGTTATAAAGATGAATATGTCTTTTTCATCGATCTATTTTCGTGAACTAAGTCTAGGCGATGTCATGAAAACCCGCAAGGAACTGGGCAGTCAGGTAATTCCCGCGGCCGACGTCAGGGTTTGCGCTGACTGGTTTTTCTTCGACCACGCGGTTACTCCGAGAAGGGGGATTTTGCCGGCGCGGGCGGCGGCCGCTTCGCGTTTCGCTTTCCGCATCGGGTCCTGAACGGGGCGTGGCGTTGATCGCCCGACAGGACGCCGCTCAGGGCGCGCTTGGATCTCCGCGCATGGATCTCGAGGAAACCGCTATGCACAAGCTGGTCGCAAACCGGGTCGAGACGAGGTCCGCACTGCTGGACGGTGCGCTGGCGGCTCTTTCGGTCTATCTGCTCTCCGCCCTGGTGCTCAGGATCATGAATTACGAGCTCCGGCGCGACGAGGAGCTTTACGTCCCGCCGATGCGCTTGCTGGAGGACGGACGGCTTTACGCGGACTTCTTCTACAACCATGTCCCCGGTTCTGCCTGGTGGTTCTACGCGGTCCGGCAGCTCACCGGCTCGGACCACCTCTTGATGAACGGCCGCCTCGGTGTCCTGGCCGGATGGTTGGTCTTTGCCGCCGCAATCGGTGCCGTCAGTTATGCATTCACGCGCTCGCGGCTGGTGAGCTGGTGTATCGTCGTCCTTTCACTGCTCAATCCGCTGCTTTTGACCGAGACCGGCATGACGGCGACGAACAACTTTCTGCCGCTGCCCTTTTCGTTCCTGGGATTGGGGCTGTTTCTGCTGGGAACGCGTGACGGAGGTGCGCGGCCAGGCCTCATAGCGGCCGCCGGGCTGTGCCTGTCCGTGGCGGTGGTCTTCAAGATCAGCGCCGTCGCGTTCATCCTGCCTGTTGCCGTCGCCGCCTTCTTCCTCCCGCGCGCTCTATATTTTCCCGAACGCCTCAAGCGCGTCGTGCTGCCGCTTGCCGCCGGTGGACTGGTCGGCGGTCTGCCCATTCTCTACCACCTGGCTACCGAGCCGGTGCGCTTTCTCGCGCATGTCGTCGGCTATCATACCGGTCCCCACGCCATTTACTGGCAGGACGGGGGCGAGGGGGCTGCCATATCTCTTGGAGAGAAACTGCAACTCGCCTATGACATCTGGCTGGCGAGCGCCATCGCCGTATCGCTGACCGTGGCGCTGACCCTGGTCCTGACCGGTGCGCAATGGCAATTGGCGCCGTTGCGGCGCGGATGGCGACTGCCTTCAGCGCCGCTCGTCATCGTTCTGGCTGCGGCGGCCATAAGTGTTCTCATGAGCTTCATTCCGACGCCGGCGTTTCCGCAGTATTTCGCGCCGCCGCTCGTGTGCCTGCCTCTGGCGCTGGCACTGCTCAATGCCGGGCTTCATCCCGATGTGCGCAAGCTGGTACTCCCCGCACTCCTCGCTGCGACGGTGGTCGTGCTGGCCGCCGGCACCCCGCGGCTGTCCCAATATGTGGGGACGGCACTTCAGCCGCACCGCTGGGTCGTCAACCGGGTGCATCAGGGCGGTGTCGCCATTGCCGAACACCTCGCCGAGGCCGGGGTGCAGGGCAAGGTTGCCACACTCGTACCCGTCTATCCGCTGGAGGGCGGATTGGAGGTCTATGCGGAGCTTGCGACCGGCCTCTTCGCCTACCGCACCGCCGCGATCACAGCGCCGGAGCTCGCCCGGTTCTATCGCATGACCTCGCCCGCGACGATCGGCACTCTTCTGGAGGCGGACCCGCCGGCGGCCCTGCTTCTCGGCTTCGACGCCGATCTCGAAGCACCGATGCTGGCCTATGCGGAGGCCAACGGATACCGGCGGATCGAGGATATCGGCATCAAGGACCGGTACGGTACCGGCGTCCTGTATGTCCGCCGTACACAGGGGAACTGACCGGCTGCAGGTGGGCGGCACGCAGGATGACATCATCCCACTGCGCCAGAACGGTGGATTGCGAATAGCGTTCCGCGACGGCGCGACCGGTAGCCGCCAGCCTGCTTCTGAGTATGTCATCCAGGGCAACCCGGCGCAGCGCCTCGCCAAGCCCGGCGGTGTCTCCGGCGGGCACCAGAATACCCGCACCATCCGTCAGGATTTCCGCCGGCCCCCACAGGCAATCGAAGGCGACGGTCGCCATGCCCGCGGCCAGCGCCTCCAGCAGCACGTTGGGAAAGCCTTCGAAACGTGAGCTCAGGACGAAGATGTTTCCGCTGCGGATCCATCCGGCCGGTGAGGTGGTCACGCCCGGCAGGCGCACGCGTTCGCGAAGCCCGAGATCCCGCGCCTGCTGCTCGAGTGCGGCCCGCTCCGGTCCTTCGCCGAATATGGTCAGCGTTGTGGTGGGGACGTCGTCCGCGACACGCCGGAACGCCGCGATCAGGAGGTCAAACCCCTTTTGTCTCTCCAGGCGCCCGACCGCGACGATCCCCGGTTCGCCACTAGGGGCTGGCGGGGTCTCCTCCCTAAGGGTGACCGGATTGGGGATGACAACGGCTCGCGTGCGCAGGTGCGCGGGCAAAGCGCTCAGCGCGGCTTCCGTCTGCATGACGAGGAAGGTGGACCTGCGGGCGGCGATCGGGCCGGCAAGGCGCCACAGGGGGTTCTTCCTTTGCAGGAGGAAGTTGTTGCGCTCGGACATGACGATCCGGGTCGGAAGGCCGAGCGTGGTAAGCCCCGTCAGCGTGTTAATCTTTGTGAGAAACGAGATCACGAGATCGGGCCCGAACGCCGCCAATCTCCTGCGAAGCTGGACAAGAACGCGCGCGCCGCGCAGGCTCCCGGCGCGGCGCCCACCCAGGGGCTCGATGCCGATTTCCGGGGAATAGGGGAAGTAGGAGCAGGGATCGGCCGCGTTGAGCGCGAAGACGCGAATCGTGTCGCCCCGGTCGAGGCGGTGATGTGCGATGAGGTTCACGATCTTCTCGGCGCCGCCGGCGGCGAGCCCCGACAGGACGAATGCGATCTTCACGACGCCCTCATGCTTGTTGAGCCAGCCTTTGCGCCGTGCAGGCGGACGGGCCGAGGTTCAGACTGCGCCCGCCCGGCGGCTCAGGTGATGTTCATCCATCCATGCGTGATCGCGAAGCGGACGATCTGCGCCCGCGAATGCAGCTTCAGCTTCTCGGCGGCGCGGGCCTTGTAGGTTTCGATCGATTTGACGCTGACCTTTGTGTGCCAGGCGATTTCCTTGTTGGAGTAGCCGAGCGCCACCATGCGCAGGACTTCCTGCTCACGCGCCGTCAGTCCCAGATTGTTGCCGGACTTCGACAAAGCCATGTTCTGCTCGGTCGACGACGTCATCTCGCAGGTGGTCGGCGGATCGAGGAACAGCCCGCCAAGCATCGCTGTCCGGATGGCGAGCAGGAGGTTCTGGCCGGCCGAGCGCTTCTGGACGAAACCCTTCACGCCCACCCGCAGCGCCTGCTGGACATAGGTGCGCTCCTCGTAGAGCGTCATCATGACAATATGCGCCTTGCAGCCGTTGTTCATGAGCTGCTCGGCCAGGACGAGCCCGTTGATGTCCGGAAGGGAGACGTCCAGGATGACGACATCCGGCTCGGTCTCCTCGATCAGCGGTGTGGCTTCCTTGCCGGTGCGTGCCTCGCCGACACAGGTGATGTCGCGCGAGGCATCGATCAGCGCGCGCGCGCCGGCCAGGACCACTGGATGGTCATCGACGAGAAACGTGCGGATTGGATCCATGCTCATTGCCGCTGGCCCCATGTCTGCTCTGAGTCCTGCTCCAACGGAATGTTGACCAGGACGCTCATGCCCCTTTGCGCACGGCGCCGGACATCCAGGGTGCCGCCGAGGGCGGCGACCCGCTCGCGCATGCCGATGATGCCCCAGCCGCCGCGGCGGCGGCTGTTCGCAGCGGGGGGCGCACATGCTCCCCGACCGTCGTCTTCGATGCGCAGCCGCAGTGTCCGGCCGTGCTGTGTCAGGCGGACGGTCACACGTCTCGCGGCCAGTGCGTGCTTGGCGACGTTCGTCAGCGCCTCCTGCACCACCCGGTAGACCGTCTCGGCCACGGCCTCACTGGGCACGAGGTCTTCGCCTGTTCGGCAGTCGAATTCGGTCCGTATCCCCGTCCCGCGTTCCCAATCGCCGATCAGGCTTTCCAGCGCGGAAAAGAGGGTGGCGCCGCTCGGCACGCCGCAGCGTTCCCCGGCGGAGAGGGCTTTGAGTTCCTCGCCGAAGCGCGCGACAATGGTCCTGAGTTCGCTGAGTGAAGCGCGCAGCGTCGGGTTCTGGATACGGTATTCCAGCGCCGCCAGCCGCAACGTGATACCGACGAGATGCTGGCCGACATGGTCATGGACGTCGCGGGCGATGCGCAGGCGTTCCTGTGCGATGGCCTCCTCTACCGCCGTCCGTGTGGATTGAAGCAGCCAGGCGGATTCGTCCTGCGCCGGTTGCGTGGCGGTTTCGTTCTGCCGGCCGTTCGGCAGCGGTGCGGTAATCTTTGCGTCGGCCGTTGGACCGTTGTGGGGCCACCCATCGCGCAAGCGGCGTGGTGACGGCCCCATGTTGCTCCGCATCGCCTGCCCAGGCGCGAAATGCTTGGCCGCGAGGATGTCTTCAGCCCGTGGTTCACGCATGGTGCGGCCGTCATTCGGCGCGTTTGCGCTCCCATATCCACGGTCGGCTAGGGCAACCCCGCACGAGCTTGCGGGAAATCCCGCGCGTCGTGCGGCGGTTCGGCTTTTGCCCTGTGTCGGCTGGAATTGCCTGACAGGGTCCGCAGACCCTTGCTTGTGTGGGGGAAACTTGCCGGTATGCTGTGCAGAGGAATGACGCATGACTTCTGCCCCTCCGATCCCATTGCCCTGGCTGTCGGGAAAACTACACCCCGGCCCATGTGATTGGTATCGGCTAAAAGGTGGCCGGTTGTAGGTAAAAAGGTCTACCGGAGGTTGGTGTTCCACGTCATTTGGAAGTGCATATCCGGTTAATACTTTCCCTCCGTCAGGTTTTTGCGCAGTCGTCTTTCGTTTTGCCGACAAAATACGTGATGGTTCCGTGGCATCCTTTTCATTTCGCCGGAAGGGCCATGCGGCGCCAGCACATGGCGGCTTCGCAAAACCCGCTTTCAATATGCGCGGTGAATACGGCCGCTTACCTGCCGGAGGCGGACGGCGTTCGGCCGGACGGCAATGGTGGCCGTTGTCAGGATTGCCGCTTCTTGCGTCAGGTTTTTAATCCTCCTAACCGTCGGCACCTCGCGTTACTTTTGGCCGAGGCCGCGTTCGGGCGAACGGGACAGAACGAGCGCGCCGGTCAACGGGGCGAACGGAGACGGGCAGCTCTCCGGCGAAGAGGGTCGCCCGGTCTCCTCGTGTCTCGTGCACAGCATGGAGAGACGGGGCGCTTCGCGTATGAATATGCACATTATTACCAACTACGAGGCAAGTGCCGGGGCGGAAACGATGCTGTCGCGGCTCCTGCGCGCCTCCGGTGAACGCGCGCTCGTCGCATCGCTGATCGGCGTCTCGGAGCGCAACCGGCGCCTGGCGGGCGAGAGGGCGCGCTGCGAGGCACTCAAGATCCGCTCGATCGGTCGCACGATCACCGGGCTCGGCGATCTGGCGCAGCTTATCGTGCGCGAGCAGCCGCGCGTGATCCTTTGCTGGATGTATCACGCCATGGTCGCCGGCGTGTTGGCGCAGAAGCTTTCACTCCGGCCGGTGCCGGTCTTCTGGAACATCCGCCAGTCGCTCGACGATCCGGCGGTCCTTTCCCGCAGCACCCGCGTCGCCCTGGCCCTGTCGCGGCGGCTGTCGCATTTGCCCGCGGGCATCATCTATAATTCCTCGCGCGCGCTCGAACTGCATCGCCAATACGGATTCTCCAACCGACGGATGGAGGTCATCCCGAATGGCTTCGACGCAATGGGAACACAGTCCTGCGTCGAGCGGGCGCCGCGGATCGTCGGCATCGCTGCACGTTTCCATCCGCAGAAGGACCATGACACCTTCTTTCGTGCCGCGGCCATAGTGGCGCGGAAGCGGCCGGACGTCCGCTTCATGGTGGTCGGCGCCGGGATGGGCGCGGACAATCGCGCCGTGCGCAACATGCTGGAGGAAAGCGACCTGGCGCCGGAGTCGGTCGTCCTGACGGGCGAGACCGACGACATGAGCGGTTTCTACCGGTCGATCGACCTCCTGGTCCTCTCATCGCGCACAGAAGGTTTTCCGAACGTGATCGCTGAGGCGATGAGCCATGGAAAGCCGGTCGTGGCGACCGACGTCGGCGACGCCGCGATGGTGGTGGGCGAGACGGGTGAGATCGTTCCGCCCGCCGATCCGGCTGCGCTGGCGGCGGGGATGGAAAGGATGCTGGCGCTCGACCCGGCGGCTTACGCGACCCGCGCACAGGCCGCGCGGCACCGTGTGGCGGAACACTATTCGCTGGCCGCCATCGCGCGCCGCTATGACGCGTTTCTCGGCACCGCAGCCGGCGCGGCAGGTCCGGAATTAAGAGTGCAAACATGGTGATGTTGACGGCCCGACGCTATTTTGCCGCCGAGGGAATCGAGATCGATCCCGAGGCCGAGTGCGTCTTCTTTTCCAACCTCAAGATGCGCAATGGCACTTTCAAGCTGACGCGACCCTCGCGTTTCGCGGCCGTGGAGGAGCGGATCGCGCCGATCATCCGTGAAAAGGCAGACCGCATCCGCGACGTCCTGGACATCGGCGCCTCCAGCGGTCTGACGACCATCGAGCTGGCGGACTTTCTCCAGGCGGCAGGCGCGGCGCCGCGGGTGATCGGCACCGATCTCTTCGTCAAGGCGCATCTGGTGGAAGTCGCATCAGGACTTCATGTGCTGGCCGACGAAGAGGGATGGCCGCTGCAATACGAGATCGCCGGCAGGCCGCTGCGCGCCTGGGTGCGGCGGCTCGACTATTTTACGTTGGCCTTCGTGCCGCTGCTCCTCGGCCGCTCTGCCTTGCGCGGCAGGCTGCGCCGCAGGATCGGCGAGGGGCGGAGCCTGCCGGTGCGGATGGAGTGCCGGGCGCTGGCGGGCCGGAAGATCAGGCTCGTCGAAAACGACATTCTCGTCCCGACGGCCGAATTCGCCGGCCGCTTCGATCTGGTGCGCGCCGCCAACATCCTCAATCTCGGCTATTTTCCGGGCGAGCGCATTCGCGCCGCGATCGCCAACATAGCCTCATACTGCTGTGGGCCGGGCAGCCTGCTCCTCGTGGTGCGATCACAGGGGGCGCAGCACCACGGCACATTTTTCGAACTGCTCGAGGGCGGGACGTTCGCGGTACGGGCGCGCATCGGCAAGGGGTCGGAAATCGAGCCGTTCATTCTCGAGCATGAACCCGTTTGCGCAGGAGATCGGCCATGAACCCGAACCGCGGCCCCCTCCGTCCGAAGACCCTCGTCGCGATCGCCGGGCTGGCGCTCCTTTTCGGGATCGTCCTGTACTCGGTGGATCTTTCCGCCGTCGGCCTGTCGCACCTGGCCGGACGTTCCCTCGGCGCCCTGTCGGATCCCAGCGACGACCGGATCGCGCCGTTGTCGCCCCGGCTGGCGGATGGCCGGCAGCGTGCTTTCCCGACGGCAGAGGGGTTCGGCGCCGGCGCCAGGGGCGGGCGCGGCGGGGAAGTGTATTTCGTCACGAGCCTGGCCGAGAAGGGGGAGGGAACCCTGCGCGCCTGCATCGATGCGGCCGGACCGCGAACGTGCGTTTTTCGCGTCAGCGGCACGATCATGCTGGAAAAGGAATCTCTGGTGGTCCGTAATCCCTATCTGACGATCGCCGGCGAGACAGCGCCCGGCGACGGAATCGCCATTCGCAACGGCCCGCGGCAATTGCGCCCCTCTCTGGAAATTCTCGCCCACGACGTCATCATCCGGCATCTGCGGCTGCGCCCCGGCCCGCACGAAGAAGACTCCTGCTGCTCCGGTGCCCTGGGCTTATACGGCAAGGACGCCAGAGACATCATCATCGACCATATTTCGGCAAGCTGGGGATCGGACGAGACGATTGATTCCGAAGATGCCACCAACATCACGATCCAGTGGAGCTTCATCACAGAGCCGCTGCTCGATGGTGGGCCGAACAAGCGCAACCGCGCGCGCAACTTGCTGCTGGCCAGGGGCGGAAACTTTAGCCTGCATCACAATCTGTTCGCGCTGGGCCAGATGCGCAGTCCGCAGATCCAGGCGAGTGAGCCCGAAATGGTGACGGAAGTCGCCAACAACGTTCTATATTCGCCCGTGTGGCAATATATCATCGGGCTGAGTGACCGGCGCGCTCCTGTCAAAGCGAACATCATCGGCAATTACAAGATCGCCGGCAGCCGCAAGATCGACGATCATCTTCTTTATCTCTTCGAGGAGAACGGCGGCAAGTTTAAGGTCCATGTCGCCGGCAATATCGACGAGACGTATCGTCCGGAGCCGGGAATGGCCGACGATCTGGTGCTCGGTGAGGCTCAGCGGGGCTATGTCGTGTCCGCCCCGTTCACCACGATGGGCGTGCGCACCACCACGGCGCAGCAGGCCTATGACGATGTGCTTGTGGGCGCCGGGGCGACCAAGCCGACACGCGATGCGGTCGATTTGAGAATGGTCGATGCAGTGCGCACGCGCTCGGGCGGCCTCTTGAAAACCCATCCAGAAAAGGTCGGCGGCTGGCCGGAACTGGTCTCCGAACCTGCCCCGGCCGATACGGACCGTGACGGGATGGCGGATACCTGGGAACGGGCGATGAGCCTGGATCCCGCCAACCCCGACGACGGACGGGAGGACGATGATGGCGACGGCTGGACCAATCTGGAGGAGTATCTCCATGAACGCGCGGGCGACAGCGTCGGCATGCGGACGGGCAGCCCCGCTCGTCTGGCATCCCGGCCATAGGCAAGGGCAGGCCGGTTCCGGCAATAGGTCAGCGGCGCCTTTGCCGAGGCAGGCGGAATTGCTGCCGCGGCGGGCCGTAAATGAGGAAGGTGACCGCCGGAGCAAGCGAGAGGAGCACCGGGACGGGCCAGAAGCGGCCATAGACATGCGGCGCGGCGCTGATGAGAAGGGAAAACAGCATAACCGCGGAAAATCCGCATACCGCCTCTTGCCTGCCGCCGGGCCGGCGCCCGGCGATCCACACGGTGACGATCGCACCCGACAACATCACCAGGAATCCGATCAGGGCCGGAAGTCCGCCCTCGTTCCAGATGAGCAGGTAGACGTTGTGCACCGGGCTGTTGTAGGCGCTGACTTCGCGATACTGATCGGCCCCGTGGCCGAGCAGGAGGGCTTCTCCGCCGAGCCGAACCGCTTCCTCGTTCAACAGCATCCTGTCCGCAAAAGTGCCGGCCTCGCTGAGGTCGCCGCTTTCCAGTCCGCTCAAAACGCGTTTCTTGAAGACGGCTGGCAGCATGTCGCGGATGGCCGGAATGCCGAGCGCGCCCCAAATGCAGAAGAGGCTGGTCGCGCCGATGAGAATGCGCTTCGGCGTCAAGGTGGAAATAAGAAAGAGGCCCACGCCAAACAATGTTCCGTAGAGCGCCGTATTCGAGCCGGTCAGCATGATTGCGTAGCCCAGAAGCGCGAGAACGGGAATGGCGATGATGCTTCTCATCAGGCGCATCGCCGCCATCGAGAGCACCATGGGAAAGGTCAGTGCGAACAGGGCACCGCACTCGTTCTCCCGCTCGACGAACCCCTGAAGGCGGCCGTTGCCGCTGACGAAGATCGTGTTGGTTTCGCCGACGATATTGACCACGTAGACGCCGTGAACGGCCATCACCACCATCGACGCCACGAAGACCTTCATCAGGATCGCGGTCTCGTCCCAGGGACGCGCGAGGAAGATGATTGGGAGCAGGAAATAGGCGAACAGGTACTGCAGCGCCAGGATCAGCCCCCGGTCGACGGCCCCGACGAGCAGACTGCTGATCAGTATGGCGCCGATCATCATCACCAGCCCGAAGATCCAGAAACCGGTTCCGGGTCCGAGAGGCTTCAAACGGATGCTTCCATTGAGCACCATCGTCGCCAGGCAAAGACATGCGAAGGCGTCGCCCGCGGTGAAATAGAACGCCTCCAGCCTCAGCACATTCATCGGGGCAAAGAAGACCACCGCACAGGCGAGAATGAACTCCAGCTTGCGCGCGGTCGCCAGCGGTGCAGGCACGGCCCGCTGCACAGGCGTTCGCGGCCAGGGATGTACGTGGTCCATGGGTTCTCGGTCCGTGAAGTCTTTGACCAGTATATCAAATTTCGGTAAGTAACAACTAAGTCTAATTGATTACTATCATTATAAACGTAACCAATTTAATCGTTAAATGGGCAATTTTCTTCCAAGAAGGCAAGATATGAATGAATCAACCGTCAGAAACAGGTTGGGCATCCATGTTGATTTCCTGGATCAAAACGATCCGGGTCATTCGTCCAGCGTAATCGGCTTTAGAGACGTTATACGCCTGGTCCTGCGAAGGAAGTACTTCATTCTGTCATTCGTTCTGGTGAGTGCCTTCCTTCTGGCTATCGCTGTCATGTCGATGGCCAATACCTATACGGCGGCCTCGACCCTGGTTCTGGAACGGAACGATACCAGAATGCTGGAGGCCGTCACGCAGCTCGAGAGCGAGGAGCGTGATCGCGCCGCCATCGAGACCGAAATGGACATCATCTCCTCGCGCGTCTTTGTCGGGCGCGTGGTGGATGCGGCAAATCTGGTCGAGCATCCCTGGTTCAACACCTATCTGCGCGTGCCAGACAGCCCCGATACCCTTCCCGAGCGCATCGTGAATGCCGGAAAGGCTGTGCTGGGGAGCATTCTTCCCTTCGACTTCTTTTCCGAGGACAGGGCATTGCCGAGTCAGGCGGCCCAGCGCGATCGTGCGATCTCGTCCCTGGTCTCGCGGATGACGGTATCGCGCAGCGGCGAGAGCTTCGCGGTGACGGTCCGGGTAAGCAGCCCGGATCCCGAGCTTTCAGCCATGCTCGCCAACACCATCGCCGATGTCTATGTCGAGTGGTCGCGCGAGCTCAAGAAGCAGGCCATGACCGAAGCGGTGGCATTCCTGCGCGAGCGAGCCGAAAAAATTGCCGAGCAGATTGCCGAGAGCGAGCGGATCATCGCCGAGTTCAGCCGCGTCAACGGACTTTCCTCCGACGAGCGCGACGATCTGCTACGCAAGCGCATCGACGAGATGAGCACGCAATTGACCACTGCACGCGTCGAGCTTGCGGCGGTTCGTGCCCGCCAGGAGCAGGCGCGCCGCGTCCTCGCCGGCACGCAGGCGGCCGAAGGCACCGCCCTCGATTCCCAGCTTCTCGATACGTTGCGCAGCGAAAGGGCCGTTCTTTTGCGCAAGCGGGCCCAACATGCCGCCAATCTGGGCGCGAACCACCCCAACGTCGTGGACACGGACGCGGAATTGGACAGCGTCAACGCCATGATCGACCAAGAATATCAACGCATTCTGGATGACATTTCGGGAGAGGAACAGATCATCGGCGGCCGGGTCGACCAATTCGAATCTCAGATTGCGCAGATGCAGGAGATGGTGCGCAAGCGCAACGTCGCCGAAATCAGGCTGCGCGAGCTTGAACGGGATCTGGTTGCCGAACAGAAGATGCACGACCTCGTGGTCGCGCGCCTGGGCGATCTGGACCCCTTTTCGGAGATCACCAAGCCGAGTGCGCGCGTGGTCTCCGTGGCCGAGGTGCCGACGAAGCCCTCCTTCCCGCAGAAGGACCGCATCCTGGCCGGGGGGATCGGTGGCGCGACGGTTCTGGCGGTGATCCTGGCCATGCTGTTGGAAGCGGTGGATACGCGGATCTCCTCGGGCCAGCGGATCCGGCAGGTCATCCAGGTTCCCAATCTGGCGAACGTGCCGGCCGCGCGCGGCTGGATGTGGTGGAAGCCGGGCGCAACGCATGATATCGCGCGCCGTCCGCGTGCGATCCAGGCCGAGGCATTCCGCTCTCTCTATCTCGCCTGCCGCGCCCAGCTGGCGATGGCCAAGCCCGTCATGCTCGTGACGGCGCCGCTGCCCGGCGATGGCGCGAGCACGGTCGCGCTGGGGCTTGCCCGCGCGGCCGCCTGCGACGGGTTGAAGACAATCCACGTGATCCTCGATCCGCATCGTCAGCAGTTCTCCGGCGGCGGAACCGACCTGCCGGTGACGCTGAACGGCAGCAATGGTCTCACCACGCCGCTCGGACTCGCGACGGCGATTCGGCCGGAGCCGGAGATAGAGGGACTGGACCGGCTCGATACGGCCAGTTTCGACCACGGGAAAATGGGGCCGCTGACGCGCTCGAAGGACATGCGGCTTCTGATCGACCGGTTGCGCGTGACCTACGACTTCGTCGTCATCGACTGCGCGCCTGCGCTCGTGACGGAAGACGCGAACTGGATGGCGCCGCTGGTCGACGCCGTGCTTTTGGTCGTTCGCTTCGGCCGCACCACCG
Source organism: Nitratireductor sp. GCM10026969 (assembly GCF_042660605.1). NCBI lineage: Bacteria > Pseudomonadati > Pseudomonadota > Alphaproteobacteria > Hyphomicrobiales > Phyllobacteriaceae > Nitratireductor > Nitratireductor sp. GCM10026969. Next base: position 18,235 of record NZ_JBHSUM010000017.1, on the reverse strand, counting down.
AGCAGGAATTGACGAGCGCGGTGCAGCGCCTGCATCTCAACCGGGCACCGCTCCTCGGCACCGTGCTTAACGGTGTGAATCCGCGCCTGCAGACGGGCGACGATTCCCTGAGTGCCATGAGCTATCCACGGCAGGCGAGGGCGTATCTTGAGCACGCGTAGGAAAAAAACGCGGTTGCTGGTGCAGCCGCCGAGATCGTCACGCGGCCGGGGCGAGGAGACCCATCTCCTTCAGGAGAAGACGGTTCACCGCCTCGACGTCGAAGCGCGCCCGGGCGATTTCCAGGGAGCGCCGGCCCATCTGCCAGGACAAGAGCGGATCTTCGATGAAGCGCTCCATTGCCACTGCGAGCGCGTCCGGGTCGCGTGGTGGCACGATAAAGCCGTTCTCGCCGTCGATCACCGTGTCCCGGCAGCCCGGCGTATCCGCGGTGACGACGGCACGGCCGGTGGCCATGGCTTCCAGGATGCTGCGGGGAATGCCCTCGCGGTAGTAGGACGGCAGCACGAAGACCGTGGAGGCGGCGAGAAAGGGGCGCACGTCATCCGTCTCGCCGAGATACTCGATTGCTCCCTCGGCCACCCAGCGGTCGATATCCCGACGCGCGACGGCGAGGGGACCGGGATCGAAGCGCCCGAGGATTTGGAACCGGGCATTCGGATGCCGTGCGCGCAGGCGCCCGGCAGCGTCGGCAAACTCGGCGATGCCCTTGTTGCGCAAAAGCCGCGCCACCAGCAGGAAGACGGGATCGCCGGCCGGCACGGAAACGGAGGGGAAGTGGTCGAAATCGACCCCGGAACCTGGCACCGGCACGATACGGGAAAGGTCCTCGACCATCCGGCCCGCGCGCATGTCCTGGCTATCGGCCTCATTATAGACGAACACGCGTCCATCGCCGCCGAGCGCGACACGGTAGAGCCGCGTGGCAAGGGCGCGCATGGCCGAAAGCCGCATGCCCCGCGCATCTTCGCTGAAGAGATAGCCCAGCCCGGTGACGAGCGCGTGGCGATCCTCGATGCCGGCGAGCCTGGCCGCGATAAGCCCATAGATGATCGGCTTCATCGTGTAACACAGGACGACGTCCGGTGCGGTTTTGCGCAGCCGCGCCCAGAGTGCGACCAGCGTCCGTGCATCCTGCAGCGGGTTGAGGCCGGCGCGGGCCATCGGGACCGGGACGAAGTCGACGCCGATCTCCGACAGGGCGGCGATGGTCGGGCCGTGCCGCTCGGGGCCGAACGCCACCACTTCGTGCCCGTTGTCGACCATGGCCTTGAGGAGCTTCAGGCGGAAATTGGCGAGCGAGATGGTATAGCTGCAGATCACCGCCACCCTGTGCCGTTCGACGGCCACGGCGGAAGGGCGGATTTCCACCAGTTGATCCATGAAACGACCTCCGGGGATGGGTGCGGGGCAAAGTCCGCATGGCGATTTCGTATTCTCCAGTCTTATGCCAAATCGAAAGATGTAAAGTCATGTTTTGGTAGTAGAACGATCAGCAATACGCACTTCTCGACAATTCTCTCGGCAGTCGGGAAAATGGAGATCGTGATGTCCGGATTTTATACTGCAGTGTTGTTTCTTGTCCGATCGCTCGCTTTTGCCGCCGTCGTCCTTTGGGGCGGTGCCGCGCTGGCGATGGATGGCGATGCGGTCGGATACGCGCTCGCCCCCGGCGACACGCTGCGCTTCGACATTCTGGACGACGAAAAGGATCCGGTGGACTTGCCGGTCGGGTCGGACGGGTCGATCCAGGCGCCCTATGTCGGCGCGGTGCCGGTCGCCGGCTTGACGGTCGTCGAGGCGTTCGAGGCGGTGAAGCAGCACTATTCCGAACGGCAGATCTTTCGCGTGCCCAAGCTGGCGCTGTCGGTCGCTGCGTACCGTCCGGTCTATGTGACCGGAGATGTCCGCCAGCCCGGCGCCTATGATTTCAAGCCCGCGCTCACCGTGGAAAAGGCGATGACGCTCGCCGGAGGCCAGATCACCGCCCAGGCCGCCGACGATCCGGTCCTGGCGCGCGCACGCATGCGCGGCGAGCTGGAATCGATCGAGACCAACATCATCGCCGCCGCCTTGTCCTTTGCCAGGCTGACGGCTCAGCTCGACGGGCGCGATACGATCGCCGACGACGACATCCCCGCCATCGCGCGGCCCTATGTCGGCGGGCCGATCGCAGATGCAGTGCGCGCTGTCGAATCGCGAATCCTTCAGGCCAACAATGAAAGCTTCGCCGCGCAGGAAGAGGTTCTGATGGCCAATCTGGAGGAGGCGAAAGATGAAGTCTCTCTCCTCGAGGAGCTTGCGCGCAAAGTGGAAAGGACGGTGGAGATCGCCCGCGAAGGCCTCGAACGGGCGCGCGAGCTCCAGAGTCGCGGCATCCAGACATTGACGGAGGTCTCCAATATCGAGCGCCAGGTGTCGATGGAAGAGGTGCGGCAGCTGCAGGTCCTGTCAGATCTTTCCGCGGCCCGGAGGAACATCGGCACGCTGAAGAGCAGCCTGGCGGAACTGACGCAGCAGCGCCGGGTGGGCGCACTTATCGAGTTGCAGACGCAGAACACCAATCTCGCCGCCGCAATCGCCGCGCGGCGTGCGGCAGAGGAGCAACTCGCGCTGCTTGCCAGCATGTCCGTCGAGGAACTGGCCAACAACAAGGAGATCGTGCTCGATTTCAAGATCCGCAGGCAGACCGAGGACGGGCTCACCGAATTGCCCGCCACCGCCGCCACGTCCGTGGCGCCCGGCGATGTCGTCATCGTGCGCATGATCGGGGGCAGCAGCACCCCGGCGCCGACCACGCCGCAGGGTGCCGCGTTTTCGAATCCCGCAAGGGCTGACATCTCCGTGCTGCGCTGAAGTGATCGAACTCCAGACGAGGAGCGAACCGTGACCGAGATTGCCAGGATCGACAAACAGACGGTCGCCGCGAAAGGGTGGTCGAGTCCCGGTGAATGGGGCAGGCGCGGGATGGCGCTCATGGCCCTGGGGGTCGCCGCGATACCCGCTGCACTGACGGCGCTTCTCGTCTGGGCCTCGCTCGGTCGCCCACTGCTGTTTCGCCAGCTTCGCACCGGGCTGGAGGGGCGCACCTTCACGGTGGTCAAGTTCCGCACCATGAAGGATCTGCGCGATAGCGAAGGCCAACTCCTGCCCGATCGCATGCGTGAGACGGCGATCACGCGTCTCGTCCGCCTCCTGCGCCTCGACGAGATCCCGCAGTTGCTTGCAATCCTCAACGGCCACATGAATTTCATCGGCCCGCGGCCCTTGCAACCCTGGACGGTGGCGCAGTTCGGCCCGCTGGGCGTGTTGCGCAACCAGGTGCGGCCGGGCCTGACCGGATGGGCACAGGTCAACGGCAACACCCGGCTTTCGGACACGGACAAGCTGGCACTCGACATCTGGTATATCGAAAACCGGTCGCGGTTGCTGGACGCCTGGATCCTGGTTCTCACGCTGGTGACGCTGCTGCGCGGCGAACGCGTCGGCGAGCGGCAACTGGCAATGGCGCGCGAGCGACTGGCCGCCCGGTCGATGTCCGCCAACCGCAGCGCCCGGACGGCAGGGGGAGGGGAAACGTGAGAACGGCATTCATCGGCGCCGTTGAAGGGTCCGCTGTGGCCTTGGAGGCGCTCGCCCGCGCCGGCATGGCACCCGGTCTCGTGGTTACCTTGCCGCCCGAGGCCGCGCACCGCCATTCCGACTATGTCGACCTTACGCCCCTGGCGAGGGATTGCGGCAGCGCGCTTCTTTTCACCACGGACGTGAACGCCCCACCCGTCATCGAGGCGCTGCGTGCCTTCGACACGGATCTGGCGCTGGTGATCGGCTGGTCGCAGATCTGCGGGCCGGCGTTCCGCGCCAGCGCCCGCATCGGCGCGGTCGGCTTCCATCCGGCCCCGCTGCCGCGCATGCGCGGGCGGGCGGTCATTCCCTGGACGATCCTTTTGGGCGAGACCACGACGGCGGCCTCGCTGTTCTGGCTCGATGAGGGCGTTGATTCCGGCCCGCTACTCCTCCAGGAATCCATCGACGTGGCCGAGAACGAAACCGCGCGCACGCTCTACATCAAGCAGACCGGCGCCCTTGCGCGCATGCTGCCCAAGGCGGTCGAACTCGTCCGCGCCGGAACGGCGCCGCGGATCGAGCAGGATCACGCCCGCGCCACCTATTGCGCCAAGCGGACATCCGAGGACGGGCGGATCGATTGGCGCCTTCCGGCATCCAGCGCGCTGCGCCTCATCCGCGCCGTCGGCGATCCCTATCCGGGTGCCTTCACAGCCTACAAGATGCGCAAACTCATCATCGATGCGGCCGAGCCGTTCGCCGATTCCCATCGCTTCATCGGGCTGCCCGGCCAGGTCGTCAGCGACACGCCGTGTGGCTTCGTCGTGCGCTGCGGCGACACCGGCTGCCTCCACGTCACCGCCTGGCGGCTGGACGGGGAGGCGCAACGGCCGCGCCTGCATGCCAAGCTGGGGATGGAAGCGTCATGACGGATCCGCTGGCCTTCGGGCGCACTCTGGTGGTTGCGCCGCATCCCGACGACGAAATCCTCGGCGCCGGCGGCACCATCGCCAGGCTTGCCCGTGCCGGGCAGGATGTGTTCGTGGCGGTCGTGACGGCGGGGCGTCCTCCGGCGTTTTCGCCCGTCCAGGCAGCGACGGTGCGCGCCGAGGCAGAGCAGGCACATGCGTTGCTCGGCGTGCGAAGGTCCTTCTGGCTCGACTTTCCGGCCGCCGCGCTTTCAGAGACCCCCCATTCGGAACTCAACACCGCGCTGCAGGCGCTCTTCGAGCAGGTGCGGCCGACGACGCTCCTCCTTCCGTTTTGCGGCGACATCCACCGCGATCACCAGTTGGCCTTCGCCTCCGCGCTCGTGGCGGCGCGACCGCATCAGCCGGAGTACCCGCGGATGATCCTCGCCTACGAGACGTTGTCGGAGACCAATTGGAATGCGCCCTATCTCACGCCGGGCTTCCATCCCAACGTGTTCATCGACGTCGGTGAAACGCTGTCACTGAAGCTTGAGGCCATGGGCCTGTTCGAGACTCAGTTGAAGGCATTCCCGCACGAGCGGTCGCGGGAAGCTCTTCGGGCCTTGGCGCTCTTGCGTGGCGCCACGGTGCACGTGGACGCGGCGGAGGCCTTCGTCCTCGTCCGTCAGGTCGTTCAATGCGCAAAATCCGAAACCGTTGCAGGGGTTTAACTGACATGGTTCGGGCTCCACGCGCCTTTGCAGTGTACGCACGTTACCACAGGATGGCGTGACACGGCCGTAGGCCGGCACGCGATCGGCTGTGCTCGCAAGGTGAGGGCGGCAAAAGGGCATTTTCAGCAGGGAGAGGCAGATGGTGGCACCCCACGAGAGGCACCTCGAAGAGAAGGTGGAGGGCCCGTCCAACCGTGGGTTCGGCTATACCGTAGGCGGTATACTTCTGGCGTTTGCGGCCGTCAGGCTCTGGTTCGTGGGCTATTTCACCGTCCTGACGACGAGCCTGACGCTCGTCGGTGCCATTCTGGTCTTTTTCGCTGCGGTGGCGCCGGCAGTCCTGGAACGCCCCAATCGGCTCTGGATGGCGCTCGGGCTGCTTTTGTTCAAGATCGTCAATCCCGTGATCATGCTGGCCATCTATATCACCACCTTTGTGCCGATCGGGCTGATCCAGCAATGGAGGGGGTATGACCCGCTTGCCTACAAGGCCGGCAGGGCACGCGACAGCTACTGGATCTCGCGCTCGCCTTCGCAAGTCGATGCCAAGACGATGCGCAATCAATTTTGAACGCGGCGGACAGAGCGTCCGTCGCCGGGCAATCGGTGAGGAAGGTTGGAAAATGGAACTGGTGCGTGAACTGTGGACCTATATGTCCGATCGCAAGAAATTCTGGTTGCTGCCCATCTTCGTCATGCTCGGCGTGTTCGGCGGGCTGATCGTGCTGACACAGGGCACGGCCGTTGCGCCCTTTATCTACACCTTGTTTTGACGGGGTGTGAGCCGTGCGCATTCTCGGAATTTCCGCATTCTACCACGACAGTGCCGCCGCGCTGATCCAGGACGGGCAGATCGTCGCGGCGGCGCAGGAGGAGCGCTTCACGCGCCGCAAGCACGACCCGGATTTTCCGGCGAATGCCGTGCGGTATTGCCTGGCCGAGGCCGGGTGCACGATGGATGATATCGACCACGTCGCCTTCTACGACAAGCCGTTTCTGAAATTCGAAAGGCTGCTCGAAACCTATCTGGCGACGGTGCCCGGCGGCTTTCGCTCTTTCCGCGCCGCCATTCCCGTCTGGGTGAAGGAGAAGCTGTTCCAGAAGTCGGGGCTGCGGCGCAGACTCGGCGAGATCGCCGGGAGAAAGCGATGGGACGGCTCGCTCCTGTTCAGCGAGCATCACGTGGCCCACGCTGCCAGCGCCTTCTTCGCCTCGCCGTACAAGAGCGCTGCCGTGCTCACCATGGACGGGGTGGGAGAATGGTGCACCACCTCGCTCGGCCACGGCCACGGGAAGCGCCTGGACCTTTTGAAGGAGATCCATTTCCCGCACTCGCTCGGGCTGCTCTATTCGGCCTTCACCTACTACACGGGATTCAAGGTCAATTCCGGCGAATATAAGATCATGGGCCTGGCGCCCTATGGCCGGCCGCGATACGCGCAGACGATCCTCGATCACCTCATCGATCTCAAGGAGGACGGATCCTTCTGGCTCGACCAGCGCTATTTCGACTACTGCACGGGCCTGACGATGACCTCGCCGGCCTTCAACGAGCTCTTCGGCGGTGAGCCGCGCAAGCCGGAATCGCCGATGACCCAGCGCGAGATGGACCTGGCCGCCTCCATCCAGGCGGTCACCGAGGAGGCCGTTCTGCGGCTGGCGCGCTTTGCACGGCGGGAAACGGCCGAGCGCCAGCTGTGCCTGGCCGGTGGCGTGGCGCTCAACTGCGTCGCCAACGGCAAGGTGCTGAAAGAAGGCGTTTTCGACGACGTCTGGATCCAGCCGGCCGCCGGCGATGCCGGCGGTGCGGTCGGTGCCGCCTTGGCCGTGTGGCATCAGTATCTCGACAGCGAGCGTACCCCCAATGGTGGCGACCTGATGGAAGGCGCCTATCTCGGACCGGCCTATTCGCAGGCCGAAATCGAGCAACGCCTCACTGCTGCCGGCGCCGTCTACGGAGTAATGCCCGATTCCGAGCTGATAGCGACGACGGTCGATGCACTCACGGAGGAAAAGGCCGTCGGCTGGATGCAGGGGCGGATGGAATTCGGCCCGCGTGCCCTCGGCAACCGCTCCATCCTGGGCGATCCGCGTTCGCCGAGGATGCAGAAGACGCTCAATCTGAAGGTCAAGTACCGGGAGAGCTTCCGCCCCTTCGCCCCGTCGGTCCGGCGTGAGGACGTCTCCGAATGGTTCGAGATGTCGGCCGACAGCCCCTATATGCTGCTGGTCGCCGATGTATGCGACGAAAAGCGCGTGCGGCCCAATCTGGATGAGGAGGAGTTGTTTGGCATCGAGCGCCTGAACGTGCCGCGCTCGGACATACCGGCAGTCACCCATGTGGATTATTCAGCCCGGGTCCAGACGGTGCACCGGGAAACGAACCAACGCTACTGGGACCTGTTGACGGCCTTCAAGGAGCGCACAGGCTGTCCGGTGCTGGTCAATACGAGTTTCAATGTCCGGGGCGAGCCGATCGTCTGTTCGCCGGAAGACGCTTACCGCTGCTTCATGGGGACCGACATCGAACGGCTGGTAATCGGCAACGCCATCCTGCGCAAGGAGGACCAGCCTGTGGCGCTCAGGAAGGACTACAAGGAAGAGTTCGAGCTGGATTGATACGGATCATGATCAGCGTGCAGCCGTCGGCGCGGGTAGGGATTGTCCGAACGACCGCTGCCGGTCGCGCTGGCCGGGTGGGAGGTGCGGGATGGGCAAAAGATGTGGAGGGGCAAACGGCGCGGTCCCCCGTTGGCGCAAGCGCCCGGAGGTGCCTTCCGCCGCTCTGAGTGGTGCGGGGGCTTCATCCGGCGATCTGCCGTTGGCGGAAGCTGATTCCGGAATGGAAAGCACCGGCCGTGCCAGCCGTGGAACGAGGATAAAGGGCGCCAAAATCGCCGGGACCCTTGGTCTTCTATCTCTTTCCGTCGCTGTCACTGTCGGGTTCTTCGAAGCCCTTCTTGCGGCCTTTCCCGGGCTTCAGGTCCAGGCCAATGAAGGCGAGTACATCTTCTGTTCGCCTTCCACCCGGCATGTGGAGCATCCGCGGTTCGGGCATACGGAAACGCCGGGCGCGAGCTATTTCGAGCGCAACAGCCCGCGCGATCCCTGGTATTACGTACACATCAACGAGGAAGGCTTTCGCGACAATCAAAGGCATTCGGGCGAGCGGGTGATCGTCCTGGGCGATTCCATGACTCGGGGAACGCTGGTCAACGAATATGAAAGCTACGGAAGCCTCATCAACCAGTGGCATCCCGATATGGGCTTCCACATCTACGGCGTCGGCGGCTATGGCCAGGCGAACACGCTGAGGATCTATCAGGACAAGGGTGCCGAAATACCCCATCGGCTGGTCATCCAGCAGATCACCCTTCCCAACGATCTGGACGACAATGTCGAACGCACCAGACGGGTCGGCGACGGCTTTGAGGTGGATTTCGCAAAGGTCACGGCCAAGACGACCGAGGGCACGCTGCTGCTTCTGAGGGTGCACCAGTTCCTCTGGCAGGCGAGCAGCCTCTATCGCATTGTCTACGATGCAACCTTTCGCGCCTCGGTCCAAAACTGGGATGCCCGCCGCGACATCGACAACGCCCTGGACCTGACACGGCGGCTTCTTGCGGGGCTGGCGGCGGAAGCTGCGGCCAACAAGGCCGATCTGCTGCTTTTGGTCATCCCCGGCTGGCCCGAAATCGTCGGCCGCGACGACGGCATGGCGCCAGAGCGCCAGCGCGAAATGCTGCGCGCCTTCGTCGAGGACGTACCGAACGCCCATCTTCTCGACGCCACGCCCGGTTTGGCGCGCGCCGATCCCGATCTCACTTTCGGCGTCATCGACAAACATTTGACCGCCTATGGCCACTTCCTCCTCGCCGAAGCGCTCGACCAATGGCTTTGGCAAGACTGGCAGGGAAAATCGAGCGACGTGAGGTCACGGCGGACCTTCGTCCAGCAGCCCGCCATCGTGCCGGACTGCGCTCTCACGGAAGACTATCTCGATTGGGTAAGACCTATCTGATCCCGAGCCGGTGTCTTCTCCTTCACCTGCCGGATTCCAGATGGCCGGCATGTGAGAAAATGCGCGCGGATGGCGTTTCGGCGGTGCAGCCCCTGGACTTGCGAAGGCTCTGCCCCGCCTCCAGCGATCGAGCAATGGTTTCGGCGGCGAGCATGGCACCCGCGCGGCTGAAGTGGGCATCCGGAGCATACATCTGCGCCGGCGTCGGGTGGTTGCGGAGAACCGGACTGAGATCGATGACATCGATCCCCTCCAGAGCGGCCGCATCGAGGACCTTTGCACGCAGGTCGTCGAAAGCCGCGTCCGACGGGAAGAGGCCGACATACCGGTCGATGCGCGGTATGTACATGAGGGAAAAGCAGCCGCCCCAGCTCTCGGCGATCTCTCTGGCGCGCCGCAGCGTTTGCCGAAACTCGGGGATATCGCCCGAGATCTTCGGATAGAGAAGCCCCAGCGATGTCCCGGTCATCTGCAGAGCGGCGAAATTGCGCAGGAACGACTTCTGCGCGACCAGGTCCGCCATCGTGACCTCGTCCTCATCGATCCGTTCGAGGATGGCGCGGGCCTTGTCGACGGTCTCGGTCGCGCCTGACGGCGCGCCGAAACGGGCGTTCGGCCGGAGCGCGGCCCTGAGCCAGGGTTGCATCAGCGAGTATTCGAGGTTTTCCCAGTCGTTGCCCTCGAAAAACGCCATCACGACATTCCTCGGTCGCAGCAGCGGACCGTAGCGGCCGAGCGTGGCAAGCTCGATCAAGGGGCCGTTGCCGCGTATTCCCATGCTCACGGTATTCGGACCGCGCCGGCGCAGTTGCGAAGCCAGGTCATCGCCCGGTTTGAGACAGAAGCCCTCCACGAAGGAATCGCCGAGAAGCAACACGTCGATCGGGGCATCATAGACCGTATTCGGATTGTTGAAGCCGTAGCGGTCGGCCTTGTAGGTGATGACCTGCCCGGGTGGGGTGCACAGAAGCGTCGTCGAACCGGGGAAGCCGGCCAGCATCGTTTCCGGCAGGCTGTCCACGCCGGCAAGAATGTTGAGCCGCCGCAGGGTGAAGCCACGGATGAAATCGTCCTCGTGCGACAACATCGCACGCTGGTCCTCGTCGAGGCGGCCGAGCATCGTGAAGTGCACCGACAGCTGACGCGCCGTCAGGAACCCCTCGAAGAGAAACAGCCCGGCAAGCAGGCTCACGCTGTAAATGCCGACCGGCCTTGTCCATCGCGGTCTTGCAAACAGGGCGATCGCCAGAATGCCCATCCCCAGAAGCCCGGGTACGAGAACATAGCGCAAAAACTGCGGGGTGGCCGAGGCATAGTGGTCGAAATGCAGCAGCGCATATAACGTGCTTCCCAGCAGGTAGAATGCGACGAGCATGCAGGCCGCAAAGGAAAGTCGGCTCTTTCCCTGGTGATCTTCGGTTTCTGGCATTCTTCCCTCGCTGCGCCTGGGCCGGTCGACGGGTCCGCAACTTTGCGGTTCGCCGCCCGGAAACAGGAGAACTACCGTTCTGCCTTCGGCAGCGGCAAAAGCTTGGTGCGATCCGGAATGGTGCGGCCTGCCGCGTGCGCGACGAAACCGGCGAGCCGTTCCAGATGTTCGATGAAAACGGCGGAACTGATCTTCCCATCCTCGACCCAGCGCCCCTCCCGGTCGATCGTGGCGAGGATTTGTTCGATCTCCGCCTCCATCGGGACGTCGCGAGGCTTTTCGTCCTTGCCTGCTGCGTCCAGGCGCGCAAGCACGGGGGCGATGTCGAACCCGGCCTTGAAGCTGTAGTGATCGGGAGCATCATCCGCCGCGTAGGTGAGCCTGTAGTCGGTATCGAGATAGAGCGGCCTGTCGGTCCCGAGCTCGTAGAACCGTGCCCAGTCGCCGTCGGGAAGGCGGACGGCGCGCAGCCATGCGGCGGCTTTCCGCGCGCCCGCGAGATAGCGGCGCTCGCCGGTTACTCTATGAAGATCGATGAGTGCATCGACCGCGCCTGCCGTCTCGTTGGAGGCGATCGCCGGCGGCTCGAACCGGCGCCCCCAGATCGGCTCCAGATCGGCATTGTAGGTCTGCGCCCATCCGGGCTGCGGATCGGGCAGTTGTGCGCGCAGCAGAAACTCGCCGCCGCGCCGCGCCGCGGCAAGGTACTCCGGCTCCCCATAGAGACGATGGGCGAGCACGAACATGCGGATGACGTCGCGCTGGAGGTGGTCGTTGAGGATATAGACCTCTCCCTCCGGTTCGACATATTCCCGCGGCCAGCTCTCCGGCATGCGTGCCTGCCACGCCGACACCGTCAGCTCATCCGCCACCCGCCGGTCGGAGCGGACCGGCCAGGCACCGTTGGGATGCTGCATGGCGATGAAAGCGCCGAGGCCGTAGACCACGGCCTCATGGACACGCTCGTGGCCACCTTCCAGCGTCTCGTCGACCAGCATCAGGAAGGCAAGCGCACTCTGGGACATGTTGTCGTCAAGGATCGTGGCGTCGCGTTCCTTGTTGCCGTCGATTGCCGTGCAGGGCGGGCGTTGGGCGCGATTGGCGCGATAGCACCAGGATTGCCGCGCGGCAGGATCGAATTCGAGCAGCGCCCACCAGCCACCGGATTCGAGCTGCGTCTCCACGAGCGCCTCGGCCGTCTCGATTGCCGCATCGAGATAGGGCCGCTCGCCCGTCGCATGGAACGCGGCGAGATAGGCCCGGCCCACCGCCGGCGTGCCCGGCGGCTGAAGCCAGCCCTGCGTCTCGGTGGTGACCCCTTCACCCGACCGCCAGGAAAGGTCCGTCGAGACCTCCCAGACGTAGCTGCCGTGGCGCGCGACCCGGTCACGGAAGAAGGTTGCCGCCCTCAGCATGTGTTCCTGCGCGCGCGCGGCAAGATCGTCCGTGGTTGGCTGGGACCAGCAAGGCTGCGTCAAACCGGCCAGAACGATTGGAACCAGGAGCCATCGCATGAAAAACCGCCGCTGAGGTTGCTCGCCGCTGATCGGTGATGGTGACCTCGCGCATCCCCGAGGGCCGAAGTCGCCCAAAGTCGTCTTGGTCGAGTCTAGTGAAACCCATGCATGCTGCCCTTGCAAAAAGGAAAAACCTGACGCCAGGCGCGGCTGATCCTAGTCGTTCGTGCACCCGTCTTTTCCGTAGCATCGTGAAACGCTCGGTTCGGCCTGCGCCCCATCGGCGGCATCGCCTAGGTGGCGGTCGGATGCAGTGTTACCCGGTCAGAGGCGACCATGCAGACTTGCGACGTCGTGGAAATCAGCAGAAGAAACGGCCACATACCCTCCGGGCTGATCGAGGCCTGTTATAGGGCCAGTCAGAGCGGCCTCGTCGTGCTCGCCCTTGACGGCATCTCGCCGCAGGCCGTCAACCGCATCCTGGATCCGGTGGTTCCGACACTTCCCCTCGACATACCCGGCGTCCTCTATATCGACGCCGCCGATGCGGCGCGCGTGCAAGAGGCCGTTTTCGCCGCGGAGAGGATCTTCGTGGCGACGATCGCCTTCCGCGGCATGGTCCGTGCTCTGGGAGTCGCACCGCGGCTGATCGCTCCGGTCGACCTGGCGGGAAGCCGCCTGCTCGGCCTCGGCATGGGGCAGCGCACCGGCCATGCAACCGAGCCCCCGGGGGAACGGAACGGCGCCCACGATCCCGTGCCGGCACGCGTCCCTGCGCAGTCGCAACCGGCGCCTCTCTATCTCGGGCGGTATTACGCGCTTTAGGTCTTGTGGACATTATGGTTGTGGCGGCGGCGCAGCCTGCAAGGCCGATGGCGAAGCGCCAAAAGTCGCCGTAGTGCCAGCCGCTTCAGGATATTGTTCAACGGCCTCCATCAACCTTGCGTGCCGAGAGAGGCAAGCGAGCGAAGACACTCTCGGCAAAACCGAAATGCCGGCGGGGTTTTACTGACACGGCTTGGGTTTCGCGCTCCTTTGCAAGTCCAGGCCGTTCTCACAGGATGATGCAAGCTGAAACACACCCGGGACGGGCACGCATACGACATGCCGGCCCGGGAGGCGCGTGTGAAGGCACAGCACCGAATCTTTCCGCTGTTCGACAGAGGAGCCGGTCATGATGGACAACAATCTGGCTGCCAAGGATGCACGGGCGCACCCTTATGGTGCCGGCGCGCAGCAGCCGGTGCGCGACATGACGACCGCAACACGCTGGCCGCATTACGACGAGGAGCAGATTGGGGACGTGATCGCGGTCCTGCGCTCGGGGAAGGTCAATGCCTGGACGGGCGGCCGGGTGACCGAGTTCGAAGCCGCCTACGCGGCACTGCTCGGCCGCCGTCACGCGATCGCGCTCGCCAATGGAACGGTCGCCCTCGACGTCGCGCTGCACGCGATCGGCCTACAGCCGGGTGACGAGGTGGTGGTCACGCCGCGCAGTTTCGTCGCCTCGGCGGCTTGCGTGCCGATGGCCGGCGCCACGCCGGTCTTTGCCGATGTCGACCCGGAGAGCCAGGCCATCACGGCGGACACGATCGCTGCAGTCCTGACGCCGCGCACCCGTGCCGTGATCGTTGTTCACCTGGCCGGATGGCCGGCGGACATGCCGGCGATCATGCGCCTTGCCCGCCAGCATGGCATTGTGGTGATCGAGGACTGCGCTCAAGCGCACGGCGCGTCAATCGCCGGCCATCCGGTCGGCAGCTTTGGCGATATCTCCGCTTTCTCCTTCTGCCAGGACAAGATTCTCAGCACTGGAGGCGAGGGTGGCCTGCTTGCCATGGACGATGAGGCGATCTGGTCCAGGGCATGGAGCCGCAAGGATCATGGCAAAGCCTATGATGTGGTGCACGAGAAGGGGCATGCGCCCGGCTTTCGTTGGCTTCATGAAAGCTTTGGCTCGAATTACCGCATGACCGAAATTCAGGCTGCAATCGGCCTCCGGCAGCTCGACCGCCTTCCGGAATGGCAGGCGCAACGGGCGGCCAACGCGGCGATCCTGATTGATGCCGTGCGCGATCTGCCCGGCCTGAGGACACCCCTGCCGCCGCCGCATATGCGCCATGCATGGTATCGTTTCTACACCTTCGTGCGTCCCGAAAGGCTGAAGGCCGGCTGGAGCCGCGACCGGATCCTTTCGGCGCTCAACGTCCTCGGCGTTTCCTGCTTCACGGGCAGTTGTCCGGAGATCTACCTGGAAAAGGCGTTCCGGGAATCCGGCATGGCGCCCCGAAGGCGGCTCCCGGTTGCCGCCACGCTCGGTGAAACGAGCCTGGCCTTCCTGGTGGACCCGTGCCAGAGCCTGGCCGCCATGCGCAAGACGGCCGTGACCCTGCGCGGGATCATGGAAGAGGCCACGGCCGAGGTGGCGCCGGGCATTGCCAGGAGGCGTGCGGCTCTCGCTTCGTGAGGACCGCGGAGACGGGGGTGAGGCGAAACGGATGCGCATGACTCTTCTGGTTTCGTCGGCCGGGCGACGCGTCGGACTCGTCGAGTGTTTTCGTTCATCGGCGGCGGCGATCGGCATCGAACTTAAGGTGCTCGCCTGCGATCGCGACCCGCAGTTCAGTGCCGCCTGTCAGGTGGCCGACCGGGCCTTTGCCGTTCCGAGATGCGACGATCCCGAATTCGTGGAAACGATGCTGGAGATCGTGCGTGAAAACGGCGTCAACCTCGTCGTGCCGACGATCGATCCGGAGCTGGCACCGCTTGCGGCCGCGGCGCATCGCTTCAGAGCGAGCGGCGCCCACGTTCATGTCAGCCCGCCCGGCGTCATCGAAGTGGTCCGCGACAAGCTGAGGACGGCCCAGGTGATGGAAGCGGCCGGCGTGCCGGTGCCATGGACAGTGCCGCTCGAAGCGGCGCATGCCTCCGCCTATCCGATCGTTTGGCCGATGTTCCTCAAGCCTTCGGGCGGCAGCGCCAGCCGCAACATCAAGGTGGCAACCAGTTCCGCGGATCTGCCCGAAGCGCCGGAGGAGCCGATGGTCCTGCAGCAACTCCTTATCGGCCCGGAATACACGGTCAACATGTATATCGACCGCGAAGGCGATCTGCGCAATGCGGTGGCGCACCGGCGCCTGCGCGTGCGCGCCGGCGAGGTGGAGAAGGGGCGGACCGAGCGTGACCCGGTGCTGCGCCGTCTGGCCGAAGGAGTGGCACGAGCGCTGCCGCTGGCACGCGGCGTACTGTGTTTTCAGGTCATTGCGGACGAGCGAACCGGGCCATGCGTCTTCGACATCAACGCGCGTTTCGGCGGTGGCTATCCGCTGGTTCACTACGCGGGAGGGGAATATACACGCTGGCTTCTGGAAGAGGTGGCCGGCTTGCCCTCTACCGCCCACGACAATTGGCGCGCAGGCGCATTGATGCTGCGCTACGACGCGGCCGTCTTCCAGGGGTGAGGAGGCATGGTCGCGCCGATCCTGGTCGTCTTCGATCTCGACGATACCCTTTATCTGGAGCGCGATTTCGCGTTGAGCGGCTTCGCCGCGGCCGACGCATGGCTGTGCCGGGCGCGCAGCGTGAAAGGGCTGGCACCGGTCTGCCGCGCTCTCTTTTTCGCCGGGGAGCGCTTGCGCGTCTTCGACCGGGCGCTGGAGATGCTCGGCTTGCGAGCGGACCCGGCCCTCGTCGCCAGCCTCGTCTCCGTCTACCGCTCGCATGCGCCGGATATTCGCCTGGCCGACGATGCGGCCCGCTATCTTGCATCGCGCTCCCCTGCGTTTCCCTCCGCCATGATCACCGACGGGCCGACCGCCATGCAGCGGGCGAAGGTGCATGCACTGGGACTCGGCGAGGCTCTCGAGTGCATCGTCTGCACCGGCGCGCTGGGTAAGGGTTTCGGAAAGCCGCATCCGCGTGCCTTTGCCATGGTCGAGCGCTGGGCAGCGCCGACGCGGCTCCCGCTCGTCTATGTGGCCGACAATCCGGTGAAGGATTTCGTGACGCCGCGCGTCCGCGGCTGGTGGACCGTACAGATCGCGCGTCGCGAGCGGGTCCATCGCCTGCCGGCGCCGGGTGCCGCTTACGAAGCGCATGCGCGCGTCACGACCCTCGACGCCCTCGACGATTGTCTTATCCGGTTGCAACGGGGGGCCGAGGATGCCCGGCCGGCGGCCTCCGTGGACCCGTAGGGTTTTTCCCGACGGCGGGAAGGTGCCGGCTGGTTTCCGTTGCGGTGCAGTCGGCCATTTGCCTGCTACAGTATCTTGCGGGGCAGGGCTCGCCGCCGTGCCCTGTAAGGGGCGGCGCAGCCCGGCCGGACGCGGGCAGGACGCATTGTGGGGGAGTAAAAGGTGTCTTCCTTGACTGGCTCCATGCAGACCATCGGCCGGCGTGCCCGCAGGTTCTGGCGCGACGAGGAGTCCTTGCGCGCGCGGCTCGCCAACATCGGCCATCTGGTGACCGGAAACATGATGGGCTCCGCGATGGGCCTGCTCGCCTTCATCGTGACGGCGCGTGCGCTCGGTCCGAACGATTTCGGCATCCTCGCCCTCACGCTCAGCTACGCCCGCTCCATCCAGCTCCTGATCGCGTTCCAGACATGGCAGCCGCTCATCAAGTACGGCGCGGAGGAGTGGGGAAATCAGGATAAGGGCGCCTATCGGGCCCTGATGAAGTTCGGCTTGCTCATCGACGTCTCGGCGGCCTTAACGGCCTATGCGCTCGCCGTCGGTTTCGCCCTGCTTTTCGGGCCGCTTGTGGGCATCGGCGAAAGCAACCTGCAGCAGGTGCTCATCTACGCCACCGTACTTCTGTTTCAGATCGAAGGGTTTCCGACGGCCGTTCTGCGCCTGGCCGGCCGGTTCAGACTGGTTGCCTACAGCGCGTTGGTGGCAACCGTGCTGCGCCTTCTCCTTTGTACGATCGGACTCCTGATGGGAGCCGGCCTGTTCTATTTCGTGGTCGCCTGGGCGGTAAGCCAGATTGCCGGCTCGCTCCTCTTCCTCACTCTGGCGCTGATCGAACTGCGCCGCCAGGGAGTCCGAGGGCTTTTGACGGCGCCGCTGGCGGGCATTACCAAACGCTTCAAAGGCCTGTGGACCTTTACCCTCGGCAGCAAGATCGAGCTGACGGTCCGCTCGAGCACGATGGAATTCGATACCCTCCTTGTCGGTGCGCTCGCCGGCGCGCCCGCAGCCGGCCTCTACCATGTCGCCAAGCGGCTGGGCCGACTCGTCCTGCAGATCGGCGTTCAGGTGCAGGCGGTGGTCTATCCCGACATCGCCAGGCTGTGGGCGCAACAGGCCATGACGGAATTCCGCCGCACGATCATCCAGACGGAGCTGTTGCTTCTGACCTTCGGCGTGGCGGTTTTCGCCGCGACCGCTCTGTGGATCGGGCCGGTGCTCCACTGGACCGCCGGTCCCGCATTCGAGGCGGCGGGGCCGCTGGCAACCGTGCAGATGATCGCCGTGGCAATGCTGTTGAGCGGCAGCGCGGTGCGCTCGGCCCTGCTGGCGATGGGGCGCCAGCCCGTCGTTCTGAAGATCGTCGTCTTCTCGGCCGTGGCTTTCCATCTGACGGCCCTTGCGGCCATCCCGCTCCTGGGTGCCATGGGTGCCAACATCGCCCATGGCGTGATGGCGGGCCTCTGGCTCGCCGGCCTCATGACCGCCTTTCACGCCGAGCTCAGGTCCCACGCCACCCCGCAGGCGGCTCCGCGACCGGGTGAGGGAAGGTAAAGGCGGCTTCGCGAATTTCCGGCCACAAGCTGCTGATTTTCCTGACGGAGGGGCGGTTCCTGGTAAGGAGCATTCCACGTATCGTGCGGCACGATGACCGGCGTGGTCTTGCGCCGGCTTATTCATGGACGCACCGCTGCCGCGAGGAATTCCATGCCCGATCGGCCCATCTCCGTCTGTTTCCCGTTCATCGGCGACGAGATCGGGGGCAGCCATGTTTCGGCGATCAAGCTGATCCGGGCGCTCGATCGCCGGTCCGTGCAGCCGCTCGTGGCCCTGCACGTGATCAACGGCCCTCTCGCAGACTATCTGCGCGACTGCGGCGTGCCGTTCGTCGAGGCGCCGGCCGGAGCGCCGCCGGGGCGCGCGGGG
>NZ_JBHSUM010000016.1:0-47995 GCF_042660605.1 Nitratireductor sp. GCM10026969 | reverse complement strand
GCCTGCTGACCTGCCGGTCGTGGTGGCCGGCATGGCGGGCGCGCGCGGGGCCTGGCGCGAGGCCGCCTATCTCGATACACCCGCTCCGCTCGACGCACTGCACAGTCACGCCGTTCGCATCGAAGGACTGGGGCGCGATGTGCGTATCCTGCCTGGTGTCTGCCAGCGCACGGCGGGCCGCGAAGACGTGATGCGCGGCGAGGAGACCCAGCTTGCCGGCGCTCGCGCGGCCGGGCACGGTACGGGTCTGTTCTGCCTACCCGGCACCCATTCCAAATGGGCCTGGCTGGAGGCAGGCCGACTCACGGCGTTCACCACTTTCATGACCGGCGAGCTCTTTGCCATCCTGAGCGAACACTCGATCCTTGCCGAGACGGTCGGCACGGACGGGGAGTCCGCTTCCTCCGCCTTCACCGATGCAGTGGGCGAGATGCTGGAGGAGGGCGCTGGACTGACCGGACGCCTCTTCACCATCCGCGCCGCCGCACTTCTTGGCCGAGGCGCCCCCGCCGAGGCCAAGACACGGCTGTCCGGACTGCTGATCGGTGCGGAGGTCGCCGCCATGCGCGCGCGTTGCGAAGGGGCGGGCGAGGTATTTCTGGTGGCCGGCGGCGCTCAGGCACGGGCCTACGAAGCGGCACTCACCGCCGCGGGCTTCGGCTGCCGCAACCTGGATGGCGGGGCGCTGGTCCGGCAAGGGCTTTTCTTCGCCGCGAGGGCCCTCTGGCCGGAAAGGACAATCGCATGACGCAACAACGTATTCCCTGGCCCCAATTGCGCCGCGACCTCGTCGCCATCCTGCGCGGGCTGCGGCCCGAGGAGGTGCCGGCCATCGTTGAGGCGCTGCTTGAGGCGGGGATCGAGGCGATCGAGGTGCCGCTGAACTCGCCGGAACCGTTCCGTTCCATCGAGCGTGCCCGCAAGCTGGTCCCGGACAACGTTCTGATCGGCGCCGGGACTGTGCTGAGCGTAGCGGATGTGGACCGGCTTCGCGATTGCGGCGGCAACCTTCTCGTAAGCCCCAATGTCGACCCCGCGGTGCTCTCTCGTGCCGCCGAATGCGGCATGGTGACGATGCCCGGCGTCTTTTCGCCCACCGAGGCGCTGGCCGCCGCGGCCTCCGGCGCTTCGGCGCTGAAGTTCTTCCCAGCGAATGTGCTCGGGCCCTCCGGGATCAAGGCGATCATGGCCGTGTTGCCGCCCGGCGTGCCCGTGGGTGCCGTCGGCGGCGTGTCCGAGCGCGATTTCGCGGCTTATGCCGATGTCGGCGTGCGTACCTTCGGTCTCGGCTCCAGCCTTTACAGCCCCGGTGCCGGTGCTGCCGAGGTCGCCGAGAAAGCATGCGCGGCCGTGGCGGAGTATGACGCCGTCTTTTCCAGCGGCTGAGCGCCGGTAGCAGCCGAATGAGGAAAAGGGAAACGATCCAGGGTCTCCGTACCGGTTCTTACCTGAATTGCCGCATTGACTTCGGCGACCGCGCCCGCATTCTGTCCTGGGGCTTGGACGTTTCTATCGACAGGGAGTGCATCAGCCAAATTCACCGATGTCATCGAAATCTTCGGGCAATTGGGATTGTCTGCTGAACAAATGGTGGGGCGCGCCTTTTCTCGTATCCTGATGGCAAGCGCCGGACCGCTGGCAGGCTGATCGATCCCGAAATTCCGCATCTTCATGAAACGAAACGGCGCCCAGCCCGTTATATGTCGAATCCGGCGGGGAATGCGGCCACGCATGAAGGGACAGCTCCGGGGGGAAGATTTGAACAGGCAGGAAACATGGCGTTGCGAGGGGTGCGGTGAGAGTCGGAATATGCGGGATATCGACAGGCACAGGTTCGTCAGGATCTCGATCCGCCTGGCCGGGGGAGGCAGGTTGCTTGATGTAGAACGCGAACTTTGCCCTGACTGCATCAGGCGATTGTTGCGCACGGCCGATCCTGAGAACTGGGCCGATACCGCCTCTCCAGGCGAAGAGAAATCGGCTTGCTAGGGCGTCTCAGGGCTGCTGTCGGGCGAGACCTCGCCATCATTCAACTGCCGGATGGCCTCGTCGGCTTCGTCCTCCTCGAGTCCGGACAACGGCAGCCCGTCTATCAGGACGACCTCCTCGCTGTCGCTGTCGAAGACCTCCCATAGCCCTTCCGTATCTTGCCGTTTGTCGAAGCCGTTCGCCATGAAGAGACAGATAGTGTGCAATGCGATCGCGGCAATGGCCCGCCTGCGTTCTGCGCTGGATTTGCACACTGCCACACGCTGGTAGAGCGCGCATGGGCAGTCGCCCTTCCGTAACGACTGGCAAGCACGCCCAACCAACCAAGCACCGGTTTTGCAGGAACGAAAACGCTCCGCCGACGCTTTAGCCAAAAAGGAGGGGCGCTAGCCGTGAAGACACTCTACGAAAAAGTGGCACTCACCTATTTTATGGTCGCCACGGTCGCATTGCTTTTTTCAGCCTTTCTTCTGGTGGGCTTTGCTGTTTGGGAAATTGCCAGCAGTGTCATTGCCGCGGAAATCCCGATCGTCGACCGCGTCCGCCGGACGTTGGACGGTATAGGACTGATGATCATCGGCTTTGCCGTGGTGGAGGCGGGAACGTTCATTGCGGAGGAGGAACTGTTCCGAAAAAGGGAGCTGCGCTCCACGCGGGAGTCGCGGCGGTCGATAACAAAATTCATCACGATCATTGTCATTGCGGCCAGTCTGGAAGCACTGGTGATGGTCTTCAAGACGAGTCGCGAGCATATTCCGGCGGTTATCTATCCGGCGGCGCTGTTCACATCGGCCATGTTGGCGCTGGTAGCGCTGGGCATTTACCAGTGGTTCTCCAGCCACGTTGAAAACGAATCCGAATAGCCAATGCGACCGGACCGAACGCTCGATTTGTAACGCGCAAGAAGGTTCGACCGGCAAGATCGGACTTCTTCAAAACATCAGCTTTCTGGGGGACCATCACCTTCCGGGCCCTTTCCGCGAGTCTGCCGTATAGCTCATGCGGAAGCTGCCGCTCGTTCCTCGGTCAGAATCTCGGCGAGGCGCGTTAGACTCGTCTCCCAGCCCGCGCGCGTCGCCTCGCATATCTCCCTGATCATCAGGCTCGCATGACCAACCGTCAGGCGCACGCTGTCGCCCTCCGGCTCCACGCGATAGGTGGCGGTCGACGGGTTTCCCGCTTCGCCGACCATCTTCCACGTATGAACCAGCCGAACGGGAATCTCGATTTCGAGATATTCGCCCTTCAGCCGATAGGGCTGTCCTCCGCCAATGCCAGCCGATTCCCAGCGCCCAACAACACGCACATCGCCGTTCCATTCCCTGGTATCGAACACGCCGGGATGTACCCACCACCGGCAGATTTCCGCCGAGGTCATCGCTCGGAAGACACGATCGGGCGTGGCGGGAAGCAGAGCCGTAGCCGAAACCCCTTGCCCCAAACCCCACTGCTGGGGAGGGACTGAGACCTGTCTGAGCGTCGCCAAGGGTTCAACGCGCAGCCGTTCGGAATTTTCCTACCAGCTTCCGCATTCCACCACCCGGAGTGGTCATTCCTCACTTAACCGATTTCCGGTAGTTTTGCTGGATGGATAGCACGGAATACTCCCTGAATGGCGGTCGCGTTACCGCCGGTGTCGTCCGCGTTGGGGACACCGTCAGGCGGCCGGTCGCAAAAGATCGAGCGCATGTACACGACCTCCTTTCTCACCTTGAGCGCAGGGGCTTTGCGGGTGCGCCACGCTTCTTGGGCATGGACGAGCAGAATCGCGAAATTCTGAGTTTCCTTCCAGGAGAGGTGCCGAGCGACCTTGGTCACTTCAGTGATGCGCAGCTTGCGACCGCCGCGGATCTCCTAAAGCGCTTTCATGATGCAACGGCAGACTTTCCTCTTGTCCGAGATAGCGGTGCAGAGGTCATATGCCACAATGATTGGGGCCCGACGAATGCGGTCTTCCGAGCCGGCTTGCCTTACGGGCTAATCGATTTCCACACGATGGTGCCGGGCCTCCGTCTATGGGATTTAGGTTATTCAGCTTTCGCCTGGCTCGATCTAGGCAATCCCGACTATACAGGCGATGAGCAAATTCGACGTTTGTCAACCATGGCGGAAGCGTATGGAAAGCGGGGCTGTTCTGCCGACCAGATTGCGATCTATGCGGTGGCGCGGCAGACCGCTCTTGCAGTATCAGGGCGGGTGCAAGCCAATGCCGAGATGGCAAATTGGGCGGCCTCCGCCGCGTCTTGGACCGTCCTCAACGTAACCGAGCGATTGAGTCCTACCGGCTATGCTTTGCGTTCACGCATTTAGACTGCGCGGAACTGCCAACCGAAATTGCGCGCCATAGGATCTCGACAACGCGAAAAGCACAAACGTTTTCTGTGGGGATATTTGTGAGGTGCCGCGCACGACGGAGCCAGAAGCCTTGGAGATGTTGGTCGGAGTGGCAGGATTCGAACCTGCGACCCCCTCGTCCCGAACGAGGTGCGCTACCAGACTGCGCTACACTCCGTGACCCGACGGCGGGCTTATAGCTGCCGTGCGGCTGCTTCGCAAGTCGAAACCGGCCTTTCAGTAGGGGCTTTCGACATCGCCCGTCTCGACATAGACCGCCTTGATCTGGGAATAGTGGTCGAGCGCTGCAAGGGCGTTTTCGCGGCCGACGCCGGAATTCTTGAAGCCGCCGAACGGCAGTTCGACCGGCGTCAGATTATAGGTGTTGATCCAGCAAGTTCCCGCCTGCAGCGCGCCGATGACGCGGTGGGCGCGGGCCATGTCGCGCGTGAAGACGCCGGCGGCCAGACCGAATTCGGTGTCGTTGGCACGCGTGACCGCCTCTTCCTCCGTGTCGAAGGAGAAGACCGACATGACCGGGCCGAAGATCTCCTCGCGCGCGATGCGCATGTCGTCGCGCACCTCGGTGAAGATCGTCGGTTCGATATAGAAGCCGTTTTCGAGGCCCTGCAGGCGCGGCACGCCGCCACCTAGATGCAAATGCGCACCCTCCTGCTTGCCGATCTCGATATAAGACAGGACCCGCTCGCGCTGTTCGGCGGAGATGAGGGGCCCAAGATGTGTGTCTGGATCGAGCGGATCGCCGAGGCGGACGGCGCGGGTGCGCTCCGTCAGCCGGTCGAGGAAGCGGTCGTAGATGCCCTTTTGCAGGAAGACGCGCGTGCCGTTGGAACAGATCTGGCCGGTGGAGTAGAAATTGCCGAGCATGGCGCCGCCGACGGCGTTTTCCACATCGGCGTCGTCGAAGACGAGGATCGGCGACTTGCCGCCGAGCTCCATCGTCGCCTTCTTCATATGTTCGCCGGCCAGCGCCATGACGCGCTTGCCCGTGGCGACCGAGCCGGTGAGCGACACCTTCGCCACGCCCGGATGGCCCACGAGCGCCGCGCCCACTTCACCGGCGCCCTGCACGACGTTGAAAAGCCCGTCCGGCAGGCCGGCTTCCGTGAGGATCTCGGCAAGCGCCAGCGCAGAAAGCGGGGTGTTTTCCGACGGCTTGAAGATCATGGCGTTGCCCATGGCGAGCGCCGGGGCAGCTTTCCAGGCGGCAATCTGGATGGGATAGTTCCAGGCACCGATCCCCACGCAGACGCCGAGCGGTTCGCGCCGTGTGTAGCCGAACGGACCGCCGAACTCGACGTGGTCGCCGTTGTGCGCGGCAATCGCGCAGCCGAAGAACTCGAGTGCATCCGCCGCGGAAGTGGGATCGGCCACCAGCGTCTCCTGGATGGCCTTGCCGGTGTCGAGCGTCTCCAGCCGGGCGAGTTCGTCGTTGCGCTCACGCAGGATCTCCGCTGCCCGCCGCAGAACGCGGCCGCGTTCCATCGGTTTCAGACCGGCCCAGGAGGCTTGTGCGGCTCGCGCCGATTCGACCGCCAGTTCGATGATGTTCGGCGTGGCGAGGTGGAGCCGGGCGATCGCCTCGGCCGTTGCCGGATAGAGGACGGCGAGCGGATCGCCTTGCGTGTCCTCGACGAAATCGCCGTTGATGTAGTGCGAGGCCTTGGGCTGGGCGCGCATATTCTTCTCCAGAGTTAGCGGTCGGACGCCTGCCAGCGCGGATTGATCCACGGCTCGCGGTTCGATGGCGGCAGGGGCGGCTTGCCGAGAATATGATCGGACGCCTTCTCGCCGACCATGATGGAGGGTGCGTTCAGATTTCCGTTGGTGATGCGGGGGAAGATGGAGGAGTCGGCCACCCGCAACCCCTCCACGCCAATCACCCGCAATTGCGGATCGACGACGCTCGCCGATTCGGCCCGATCCCCCATACGGCAGGTGCCGCATGGGTGATAGGCGCTCTCGACATGTTCGCCGATGAAGTCGTTCAACGCCTCGTCGGAGGTGACATCGTCCCCGGGCGCGATTTCATGGCCGCGATAGGGCGCAAAGGCGTCCTGGGCGAAGATCGAGCGCGTGAGGCGGATGCAGTGTCGGAAATCGGCCCAGTCGTCCTCGTGGGCCATGTAGTTGAAGCGGATTTCCGGCGCCTTCCACGGATCGGGCGAGGTAAGGGTGACCGCGCCACGCGACTTCGATCGCATTGGTCCGACATGGGCCTGGAAGCCGTGCGCCTTGGCTGCCGCCTTGCCGTCGTAGCGGATGGCGACCGGCAGGAAATGGTACTGGATATCCGGATATTCGATCCCGGCACGCGAGCGCAGGAAAGCGGCGGCCTCGAAATGGTTGGAAGCGCCGAGACCGCTCTTGAAGAGGAGCCATTCGGCGCCGATCAGCGCTTTCGAGGCCGGGCCCAGCTTCGAGTAGAGCGTGATCGGCTCGAGACAAGCCTGCTGGATATAGAGCTCCAGGTGATCCTGCAGGTTTTTTCCAACGCCCGGCCGGTCCGCTATCGCCTCGATGCCGAGGCGGCGCAATTCTTCCGCCGGGCCGATGCCGGACAGCATGAGGAGCTTCGGCGAATTGATGGCGGACGCCGCGACGACGACTTCGCGCTTAGCTTTGACGACCTGAATTGCATTGCGCGCTTCGATCTCGACGCCCGTCGCGCGTTGATTCTCGATGACAATGCGCCGCGCGAAGCCTTTGACGAGACTCACGTTCTGCCGTTTCAAGGCCGGCTTGAGATAGGCGTTGGCAGCGGACCAGCGGCGCCCCTGATGGATCGTCTGCTCCATCGGACCGAAGCCTTCCTGCTTGGCGCCGTTATAGTCGTCGGTCACCTCGAAGCCGGCCTCGCGGCCCGCCTCGATAAAGGCCTGATAGAGCGGGTTGAGTCTTTGTCCGCGCTGCACGTGAAGCGGCCCGTCCGTGCCGCGCCAACCGTTTTCGCCGTCCTTCGCGTTCTCCATGCGCTTGAAATAGGGCAGCACGTCCGCGAAGGCCCAGCCGGCCGCGCCGGTTTCGGCCCAGTGGTCGAAATCGCGCGCGTGGCCGCGCACATAGACCATGCCGTTGATGGAGGAGGAGCCGCCGATCACCTTGCCGCGCGGCGTGGCGAGCACGCGTCCGCCCAGATGCGGCTCGGGCTGGGTGCTGTAACCCCAGTCGTAGCGCCGCATGTTCATGGGGAAGGACAGTGCCGCCGGCATCTGGATGAAAGGCCCGAAATCGCTGCCGCCGTACTCGATCACGATGACGGAGTGCTTGCCGTCTTCCGACAGGCGGTAGGCGAGGGCGGAGCCCGCCGAGCCGGAGCCGACGATGGCATAATCCGCTTCAAGCATTGCCGGCCCCTTCGAGCTTGAGCTTGAGATAGTCCTCGACAAGCGCGATCGCGGAGGCCGCGTCCGGCGGCCCGTCCTTCAGCGCGCGACGGATATAAAGGCCGTCGACGAGGGCGGCGATGCCTTCGGCCGTGCGCTCCGCCTCTGTGGCAGAAAGGAGCGGCTTCAGGGCAAAGACGAGGTTGGAATGAAGCCGGCGTGCATACACGCGCAAGAGCCGCCTGAGCCGCTCGCTGCGCTGCGCCTCCACATAGAAGGCGAGCCATGCGGCGGTGATCGCCGGCCGGAACTGCTTGGACGAGAAGTTGACGCCGATGATGGCGCGCAGGCGTGCCGGTCCCGCCAGCCCCTCGACCGCCGAACGCAGGTCACGGCCGAGCTCGGCGAGGATATGGCGCATCGAGGCAAACAGCAGATCCTCCTTGCCGCCGAAGTAATGGTGCGCCAGCGCGGGCGAGACGCCAGCCCGGCCAGCGATCTCCGACATGGTGACGTCGAGCGAACCGCGCTCGCCGATGGCGACGATGGCGGCATTGATCAGCGCCTGGCGGCGCACGGGTTCCATTCCGACCTTGGGCATGCCGTGAAGTTAATATTGATTGATCAATCAATCAAGAAAAATCGACCTTCGAAGAGGGCGCGACCCGATAGTTGCGATATGCTATGAATGCGCAAGCGAGGAGATGGCGATGGCGGCGGCACCCGACGGGCTTTCCGTCACAATGCAGGTAAGATGAACCAGGTGGCGGTCGTCACCGGCGGCGCCTCGGGAACGGGGCTGGCCGTGGTCGAGCGGCTCCTCGACGACGGCTGGTTCGTGGCCATCGTGGACGCCGACAGCGCGGCGCTGGCTGAGGCGGAAGACCTCCTGAGCGGGGAGGAAGCGATCTTTCTGGCCGCGGATGTGACCGACGAGGACGAGGTCGCCGAGGCATTCGACGCGACGGTGGAGACCTTCGGGCTGCTGACGGCACTCGTCAATTGCGCCGGCGTTCGCCGGGAGACGACCTTCGAAGAGACCAACGCGGAACTCTTCCGGCAGGTCCTCGACATCAATCTTGTCGGCTCCCTCATCGCTTCGCAAGCAGCGCTGGAGCGCATGGGCGAGAGCATGGGAATCGTCAACCTCTCCTCCGTCAGCGGGCTGCGGGCGACCGCCGGCAGTGCCGCCTATGGCGCGGCCAAGGCGGGGGTGAAGATGATGACGGAGACGATGGCGCTGGAGCTTGCCGGACGCAGCGTGCGCGTCAACTGCGTGGCGCCCGGTCTCATCGAGCCCCCGGCCACCGTTTTCGACGAGGACATGGACCATCGTCGCGCATGGCTCGAACACACGCCGCAGGGGCGCTTTCCGACCCATCGTGAGGTGGCGTCCGCCGTCGCCTACCTGCTTTCGCCCGAGGCCGGTTCCGTCAACGGCCATACCCTGGTGGTGGATGGCGGCTTCTCGATCGCAGGCCTGCCGCGCGTCGACTGAGCCGAAGCGGTATCCCAAAGCTCGATGCGTCCGAAGCCCGGCAGCTTCAGGGCAGGACGCAGGATGTCTATGCCGGCGACCAGGCCGAGGAAATTCAACTCCACGCCGGTTTCCCGTCCAAGCGCTATCCCCGCATATCCGCCGAGAAAGAGGCGGATGTCCGACCAGTCGGCGTCGTGCTCGAAGCGCAGCCAGTCCGGCCGGAAGTCGCGGCCGATGGCATTGGGCGGCATAAGCACGCCGAGGTCCGGCACTTCGTTCACGACATGGGCGACGAAAGAGTTGGAATTGGGCCCGGGCCAGATGGCGTAGTCGCCGTTGTCGGCAAAGGGATAGCCGTCAATCGCGACACGGAGCGCGGGGATCAGGCGCTCGGCCTGCACGCCGTGCATCGACCTGACGATATAGGGCCGGTTGGAATACCAGCGCCCGTCCGGCGGATAGGCGTTGCGGCGGACGGGGCGGCCCCAGCCCACTTTGTCGTAGCGCTCATAGGCGCCGTCTTTCGGCTTGAGCACGATCCAGGTATGAACGGAAAGCGCGCCCTTGAGCCCGCCCGTTCGCGCGGCCATCACATAGATGGCGGCCTGCGGGCTTTCCGCGGCGGGCGGCAGGAGACCCGTGGCGCTCCAGTTGGCGGTGCGCCAGGAACCGGGTCGCTCCTGCAGGACCCACCACCCGGCGAAGGCCGCCGCGGGCAGAAGGAAAGCGACCAGGATAAAGATCACGAGATACTTGATTTTCCGCACCGTGCCCGCTCTACACCACCAGGAGAGACAATCCTAATGCCGGCAAGATGGTGAGAGAATGGCAAACCCTGTCCTTGTCGAGGTGCTGCGCGGGGCGATCGTGGAGAGCAGGCACCGCGGCGCGGTCTCCGTGGTCGATGCCGATGGCCGCGCGGTGCTCGAGATCGGTGACGTCGAGCGGCCCGTCTTTCCGCGATCGGCGGTGAAGGCGGTCCAGGCCCTGCCGCTTCTCGAAAGCGGCGCGGCGGATGCCTACGGCTTTGGTGATCGCGAAATCGCGTTTGCCTGCGCCTCCCACTCCGGTGAGCCGGACCACACCAGGGTGGCCCTGGAGATGCTCGCCAGGGCCGGGCTGGATGAAAGCACCTATGAATGCGGGGCGCACTGGCCGACGGGGCACGGCGCGACCATCGCGCTTGCGAGGGCCGGCGGCACGCCGACCCAGGTCCACAACAATTGCTCGGGGAAGCATGCCGGCTTTCTCTGCACCTGCTGTCATGCCGGCATCGACCGTTACGGTTATGTCGCCCATGGCCATGCCCTGCAGGAGATGGTGCGCGAGGCGCTGGAAAGCATGACGGGTGTGGCCCATGGGATGGATGCGTGCGGCACCGACGGCTGCTCCATTCCCACCTATGCCGTGCCGCTGAAGAAGCTCGCCCACGGCTTTGCCCGCATGGCGACGGGCACCGGGCTGGCGAGGGAGCGCGCCGCGGCGGCGAGGCGCATCGTCACTGCCTGCATGGCAGAGCCTTTCTATGTCGCCGGCACGGATCGGGCCGACACTGTCATGATGGAAGCGGGGAGGGGGCGGATTTTCACCAAGACCGGCGCGGAGGGTGTGTTCTGTGCCGCGATACCGGAACTGGGGCTTGGGATCGCGCTTAAGTGCGACGACGGTGCCACCCGGGCGGCGGAGGTGATGGTCGCGGCGACGCTCTCGCGGCTTCTGCCGTCCGGCGATGCGCTGGGCGCTCAACTTGCGGTGATGGCGCGGCCGGTGTTGAAGAATTGGCGGGGGGTCGAGGTGGGGGCCTTGCGGCCGGCGAGCGTCGTCAAAAGCTAAGCGCTATGGTTCGATTGCTGTCGTATGGTCGCGGAAAAAAGCCGCGGCGCCCTCTTCGTCGATTTCGCCGGCGGCAAGAGCCATGGTGAAAATGTAAAGCGTGCCGTCGTCGGCGGTCATGCGATAGCCGTTCAGCAGGAGAAAGGTGGCGGCTGCCACGATGGCCGTGCGTTTGTTGCCGTCTACGAAGGCGTGGTTGCGTGCAAGTCCGAACGCATAAGCCGCAGCCAGTGTAAACTCGTCGGGTTCACCATAGGCAGCCTTGTTTTCAGGCCGCGCTAGTGCAGATTCGAGTGCGTTAACGTCCCTTACGCCGCGGGCGCCGCCGTGGCGGCGCAATTGCTCATCATGCATCGCCTCTACGACGAAGCGCGACAGAAACTCCCAACTCATTCGGCGAGTTTCTGCAAAGCGACCTTGTAGTGATCCATGATTTCCTGCGCAGCCCTCATCTGCCGTTCGAAAGCCTCGTCGACCGGTTTGAGGGTGAGGCCTTCCTCATCCTCCAGCACGTTCAGCACGTCGCCGCTCTTCAGATTAAGGCGCTCGAGCAGCTCTTTCGGCAGGATGACGCCCTCGGAATTGCCGATCTTGCGAATGGTGACGTTCATGGTGACCTCCATGTTGTAACAGGAGATATAACTTCAGATGGCCATTATAACAAGGGTGGCAACGGAACGGCTAAAGCCATCCCTTGCGGCGGAAGTAGAGCAGCGGCAGGAGCGCCGAAACCACCATCAGGAAGAGGGCCATCGGATAGCCCCAGGGTTGGTTCAGCTCGGGCATGATATCGAAATTCATGCCGTAGATGGAGGCGACGAGGGTCGGAGGCATGAAGACGACGGCGACGACGGAGAAGATCTTGATGATGGCGCTCTGTTCGACCGTGATCAGCCCGACGATGGTGTCGAGCAGGAAGGTGATCTTGTTCGAAAGAAAATCGATATAGTTTTCCAGCGATTGCGCGTCGCGCTCCAGGGATTTGACCCAGGTACGCATTTCCTTCCGGGCGTCGTCGGCCTTCATGGTCACCGTGACATAGGCGAGCAGCCGGGAGATCCCGGACAGGCTCTCGCGTACCTTGGACAGGAAAGTCCCCTGTCCGCCGATGCGCGTCAGTATGCGGCGGAACTCCTTGGTGCTCATGGGGCGTTCTTTTCCTTGCCGGTTGAAGATCGTGCGCGAGGCGGTATCGATCTCCTCCGTCACGCCCTCCAGAATATCGGCGAGCCGGTCCGTCGCCGCTTCGACGATGCCGAGTACGACGGTCATTCCGCTGCACTTCGGATCGAGCAGCCCGTTGCCGGGCTTGGTGGCGCGGCTGACGTAAAGGCCGAACGCCTTGGGGTCGCTGTAGCGTACGGTGACGAGCAGCTTTCCCGCCAGCACGAAGGAAACCGGGGCGATGGCGCGGTGCTCCTTGTCGACCGCATGCATCAAGGGCGCGGTCAGATATTGCACGCCCTTTTCCATATAGAAGCGGCTCGACTCCTCGATTTCGACCATGTCCTCGTTCGTTGGTATCGGCGCATCTGCCCATGCCTCCACCGTTTTTTCCTCTTCGGCGGAAGGATGCAGCAGGTCGATCCACAATGCGTTGGCGGGCAGTGGTTCGCCCGGGTGCAGATCGACCTGGCGCAGGTGATCGTCCTCGATGCAGAAAACCTGGATCATGGCGTGTCCCCGTGCCGCGGCTGGTTGCTGGATGATGAAGTGCAAATGTTTCAGAGACGTTCAAGCAGCGTGTCGACCAGCCGCTCGGCCGTTTCCGGAATGTTGCTGCCGGGCGGGAAGATTTCGGCCGCCCCCGCATCGCGCAGCGTATCGAAATCGTCCGGCGGGATGACACCGCCGGCAACGATCAGGACATCGTCGCGACCGCGCACCTCCAGCGCTTGTTTCAATTCCGGAATGAGAGTGAGATGGCCGGCGGCAAGCGATGAGACGCCGACGATCTCCGCTTCATTCTCCGCAGCCAGATCCGCCACTTCCTCGGGCGTTTGAAACAGGGCTCCGACCGTGACCGCGAAGCCCAGATCGCCGAAAGCGGTGGCGATCACCTTCTGCCCGCGGTCGTGGCCGTCCTGCCCGATCTTGGCGACGAGGATACGGGGCGGCCGGCCGGTTCTGGCGCGATATGCGGCGATCTTCTTCTCCGCGCTGGCAACTGCGGGGTTCCCACCCGATTCCTTGCGGTAGACGCCCGAGATCGTGCGAATTTCGGCGAGATGGCGGCCGAAGACCTTCTCCAGCGCCAGGGAGATTTCGCCGACCGTGGCATGCGCGCGGGCGGCGCGGACGGCGAACTCCAGAAGGTTCTGCCCTTCCTCGGCGGCTTTTGTGAGCGCGGCAAGGGCGGCCTCGACGGCATCGACGTCGCGCGTGCCCTTCAGTTGCTGAAGCTTCGAAAGCTGACGCGCGCGCACCTGTGCATTGTCTACTCTGAGCACATCGACCGACCGGTCCGACTCCGGCCGGTACCGGTTGACGCCGACGACGACCTGTTCGCCGGAATCGATGCGCGCCTGGGCGCGGGCGGCCGCCTCTTCGATCCGCAGTTTGGGAACGCCTTTCTCGATCGCCGCGGCCATGCCGCCGAGGCCCTCCACCTCCTCGATATGCGAAAGAGCACGCGTGGCGAGGTCGTGGGTGAGGCGTTCGACGAAATAGGACCCGCCCCAGGGATCGATGAAGCGGGTCGTACCGGATTCGGCCTGCAGCACCAGTTGCGTGTTGCGCGCGACGCGGGCGGAATGGTCGGAGGGCAGCGCCAATGCCTCATCGAAGGCGTTGGTATGCAGTGATTGCGTGTGGCCCTGAGTGGCCGCCATCGCCTCCACCATGGTGCGCATGATGTTGTTAAAAGGATCCTGGGCAGTGAGCGACCAGCCCGAGGTCTGGCAATGGGTGCGCAGCGACAGCGAGCGCGCGTCCCTGGGTGCGAATGTCTCGCGCATGAGGACGGCCCACAGCATCCGCGCCGCGCGCAGCTTGGCAACCTCCATGAAGAAGTTCGTGCCGGTCGCCCAGAAGAAGGAAAGGCGCGGGGCGAAGCGGTCGACCTCGAGGCCCGCGGCGATACCGGCTCGGACATACTCGATGCCGTCGGCAAGCGTATAGGCAAGCTCCAGATCCGCCGTCGCGCCGGCCTCCTGCATGTGGTAGCCGGAGATCGAGATGGAATTGAACTTCGGCATGTGCTTCGCCGTGTAGGCGAAGATGTCCGAGATGATCCGCATGGAGGGCTTGGGGGGATAAATGTAGGTGTTGCGGACCATGAACTCCTTCAGGATGTCGTTCTGGATGGTCCCGGCAAGATCCTTCTTTTGGACGCCCTGTTCTTCGGCCGCGACGATGTAGAGCGCCATGATGGGCAGCACGGCACCGTTCATGGTCATCGAGACGGTCATCTCGTCGAGCGGGATGCCGTCGAAGAGCTGGTGCATGTCGAGAATGGAATCGATCGCCACGCCGGCCATGCCGACATCGCCGGCGACGCGCGGATGATCGCTGTCATAGCCGCGATGGGTGGCAAGATCGAAGGCGACGGAAAGCCCCTTCTGCCCGGCGGCGAGGTTGCGCCGGTAGAAGGCGTTCGATTCCTCGGCCGTCGAGAAGCCCGCATATTGGCGGATGGTCCACGGCCGCTGCAGATACATGGTCGCGTAAGGCCCTCGGACGAAGGGCGGCAGGCCGGGATAGGTGTCGAGAAAGGGGAGGCCTTTTAAATCCTCCTCGCCGTAGGTCCGGCGGATGGCGATTCCCTCGGGTGTCTCGCGGCTCTGGGAAGCGCGCTCGCCTCCGCCCTCAGCCGGTGGCGACCAGGCGAGCGCGGAGAAGTCCGGGATCATGCACTCTCTCCGAGCCCCTCGTCGATCCGTGAGGCCGGCAGTGGATCGCAGGCCACCGCGCCGTCGTGCGGCATCGGCTGCCGCTCGGCCGAAAGGGTGGTGACAGGCCGTTCGCGGTCCATCGTGTAGACGGTCGTGCCAACCACCTTGTTCTCGCCGTCGCGGAACCCGGCAAGGCGTTCGCTGCGCGCCGCGGCGATGCGCTTCTGGAGATGACCGGCCGCGAGGCTGCGCAGAACACCGCCCTCCGCCTCGATATGCCGGAACTCCTCCCACGCCTTCTCACAAAGGCTCTCGGTGAGGGCTTCGACGCTACCGGAACCGGCGGCGGGGTCAGCCACGAAATCGAGGCGGCATTCCTTCTCGAGAATGAGTTGCGTATTGCGCGCCAGGCGCCGGGCGAAGGCGTCGGGCAGGCCGTGGGTGATGGTGTGCGGCAGGACGGACAGGGAATCGGCTCCACCGGTGGCCGCGGCAAAGGCGGCGATGGTGGTGCGCAGGATGTTGGTCTCGGGGTCGCGTGCCGTCATCATCCGGTAGGATGTCTCGGCATGGATGGCGACCGGCATCGGATCGATGCCGCAGGCTTCCAGCATGCGCGCCCACAGCTTGCGCAACGCCCGGATCTTGGCCATGGACAGGAATTCGTCCTGATCGATACTGAGCGAGAAGCCTATATGGGGCGCGGCATAGATGAGCGGCTGGCGCGCCTCCTCGAACATTCTCAGATGCGCCACGGCAGAGGCCAGCATGATGCCGAGTTCCTGGGCCTCCGTCGCCCCGGCATTGTGGAAGACGCGGCCGTCCGCCTCCAAAAGGATGCCCGGCAGCGCCATGGCGAAGAACCCGGCGAGCGATTGCGGCATCGAGGCTTCGAGCGCCTCGATCGACATGCGCATGCGCCCTGTCCCGGCAAAGAGCGAGGCGGGGTCGATGCCGAAGGACAGGCTGAGGCGCTCGGGGTCGACCCGCTTCTCGCGCAGAATGTCCACCAGCCAGTCCACGGAGGCGCGGCTTTGCGGATGGACGTCGATGCGCAGATGCAGGTCGTGCAGCGGGATGTCCGCAAGAACCGTCTGCAGCCCTTCCGCGCTGGCCGGAAGCCCATAGCCGAATGCGTTGGGCGCACCGGCGAAGACAAGCGACAGGCCGGTGGCGCCCTGCGCCAGATCGTCCTTTGCCTGCGTGTTGGCGCGTACGGGGTCGGGATCGTCCAGCCGCTGGACCAGGAGCCAGGGCGTGTTCGGGTCGCGGCGGGGCAGCGGGTTCCGCCCGGCGGCGCGTTCACGGAGCGGCTCGATGCCTATCCCGTCGCCGGTGCGGTGGACAAGCGCGTTATAGTCGACATCCTTGCCGAGCGACCTTGCGACGAGTTCCAGCCACTGCTTCCGGTCGACACCGGGAAAATCCGACTTGGTGAGGACCGTCCGATCCATCTTGCCTCCCAATTCCTTGTGCTACCCCGCCTTCTAAGCCAGCGAGTTTAGGATGAGCTTGAGCGCGCTGCAATGCATCCTTCGATGAGTGTCGCAAATAGGGCGCACGGAGTGCAGCTCAAGAAGAGGCCGTTGTCGGAATCGGCAGCTCTGTTATAGCTGAAACGCTTATCGGCCGTCGCGGCGCGGAGGGAGAGGAAGACATGACCACCGAGGACAGCATCTTTGTGGGCGCCAGCCGGAACACCGACGACAGCTATCAAAAGGCGGAACGGCTCTTGCTGAAATACGCCAACCGGCATGGCCTCATCACCGGTGCGACCGGCACCGGCAAGACGGTCTCCCTGCAAATCCTGGCGGAAGCCTTCTCCGACGCCGGCGTGCCTGTCTTCTGCGCCGACATAAAGGGCGACCTCTCCGGGATCGCGATGAAAGGGGAGGAGAAGGATTTCCTTCTCAAACGGGCGGAGGCGGTCCGGCTGGAGCCCTACACCTTCCGCGAGGCCCCCGTCATCTTCTGGGATCTGTTCGGCGAAAAGGGCCATCCGGTGCGCACCACCATCTCCGAGATGGGACCGCTTCTTCTGTCGCGGCTGATGGATCTTTCGGAGGCGCAGGAAGGCGTCATCAACATCGCCTTCCGGGTCGCCGACGAAGAGGGGCTGCTGCTGCTCGATCTGAAGGATCTGCAGGCCCTCCTGGCGCACGTGGCCGAGCGCGCCGACGAGATCGGCACCCGCTACGGCAACGTTTCGAAACAATCCGTGGGCGCCATCCAGCGCGCGCTTCTGGTCCTGGAGCAGCAGGGTGCGGTGCACTTCTTCGGCGAACCGGCGCTGGAGATCCCCGAATTGATGCGCACCACGCGCGACGGGCGTGGCTATGTCAACGTGTTGGCAGCCGACAAGCTGATGATGAATCCGCGCCTCTACGCGACCTTTCTCCTGTGGCTTCTGTCGGAACTCTTCGAGGCATTGCCTGAGGTCGGGGATCCGGACAAGCCACGGCTCGTCTTTTTCTTCGACGAGGCGCATCTGCTCTTTGACGAGGCGCCGAAAGTGCTCACCGAAAGGGTGGAGCAGGTGGTCCGCCTCATTCGCTCGAAGGGGGTGGGCGTCTATTTCGTGACGCAAAATCCTCTGGACGTGCCCGAAAGCGTGCTGGCACAGCTCGGAAATCGTGTTCAGCACGCCTTGCGCGCATACACCCCACGGGAGCAGAAGGCGGTGAAGACGGCGGCGGAGACCTTCCGCCCCAATCCAGACTTCGACTGCTTCGAGGCCATCACCCAGCTCGGTGTCGGCGAGGCGCTGGTCTCCACGCTGGAGGAGAAGGCGGTTCCCTCGATCGTCCAGCGCACGCTCATCCGGCCGCCGTCCTCGCGCATCGGCACCATCACCGACGCCGAGCGCCAGGCAGTCATCAACGCCAGCCCCGTGGCCGGGCAGTACGACAAGACGGTGGACAGGGAGTCGGCGTTCGAGCGGCTGCAAAAGAAGACCGAAAACGTGGCGAGCGCACCCCAGTCCGGCCAGGAGCAGGAGAAGGCCGAAAGCGGCACTGCCGGCTGGTCATTGCCCGATTTCGGCGGGGGAGGCTCCCGCTCCACCGGCCGTTCGTCCGGTCGCAGCTCCTATCGGCGCCAGTCGGTGACGGAAGCCGCGATCAAGTCCGTCGTCCGGTCGGTCGGCACGACCCTGGGCCGCGAACTGATCCGCGGCATCCTCGGCAGCTTGAGACGGCGCTGAAGGGAAGGGCTCTAAACCATGCTGGGCCCGTCGGTGACGAGGATCGGCGAGTCGATCGGGACCTGATCGTAGAGATGGATCACATCCTGGTTCATCATGCGCACGCAGCCCGATGAAACGGACTTGCCGATGGTCCACCACTCCGGCGAGCCGTGGACACGGTAAAGCGTGTCCTTGCCGTCCTCGTAGATGTAGAGCGCGCGCGCGCCGAGCGGATTCATGATCCCCGGCTGCATGCCGCCGTTCCACTCGCCGGTCGCTTCATCAAACTCTGCACGGTACTCCTCGAGTTCCGGCTGGCGGTCGATCATTTCGGCGGGCGGGAACCATTTCGGCCACACGCGCTTGCGCGCAATCTCCGCGCGTCCCGACCATTCGAATCCGGCACGGCCCAGGCCGACGCCGTAGCGCAGCGCCCTGCCGCCTTCCCGCACCAGATAGAGGAAATGCTGAGAGACATTGACAACGATCGTTCCGGGCCGTTCGCCGGTCGGGTCCGGCACTTCCTGGCGATAGAAGCGCGGATCGATCTTCTCAATGGGCACGGGCGGGATCTCGTAGCCGTTGTCCACCATAGGGCCGTACATGGCGCTGTAGGAAGCGGGAGCGGGCTCCGGCTGCGGGAGTGGGCGGACCGCCGGCGGCGCCGACGGCACGCTCACGCAGGCCGAGAGAGAGAATGTCGCCGCCCCCGCCGCTGCGGTGGTGAGCAGCCTGCGGCGGGTGAGAGCCCGTGGAAAATCATCGACTGTCGGCATGTCGTCTCTTCTGAATGGTGCGAATTGCTTTCGTCCGAATGCGATCGTGATCTCCACGCTCGGTTGGGACCGGTCCGGAGATGCGACAATATACGCATCTGCATTGCAATGTGATTCAGGCGTGAAGGTGATCCTTTTGGACGGCAGTGCTTTGTCCCCTCGCTTATGGCATTTTTGCAACGCTTTCGCCCGTTGCCGTTTCCATCAACTTGCCGTGATAAGTCCTTTGAGCGAGGGCAGAATCAGGTCCGGCGGGAAATCGGTGTACTCGTTCGGCTGCTGCGTGCGGTTGATCCATACGGTGCGGAATCCGTACAGCGCGGCGCCGGCGATATCCCAGCGGTTCGAGGACTGGAAGGACACAGCGTTGGGATAAATACGCCACGTTGTGGTTACCAGGTCGTAAACGGCGGGATCGGTCTTGAACTTGCCCGCCAGGTCGACCGAGAGGACGTCGTCGAGAACGGAGTCGAGGGCGGCCGAACGCACTGCGGCTTCCAGCATGGGCATCGACCCGTTCGACAGGATTGCCAGGCGGGCCCCTGCCGCCTTCAGCGCTTTCAGGACCGCCGGCACCTCCGGGTAACAGTCGAGATGCCAATAGGCCTCCAGCAGTGCCTCCCTGTGGGCCGGGTCGACGGAGGGTACTTTCTTAAGGGCGAAATCCAGCGCGCGTTCCGTCAGGGTCCAGAAGTCGACGTGTTGGCCCATCAAGGTGGAGATCCAGGAATATTCCAACTGCTTGGCGCGCCAGATTTCCGAAAGCACCTGGCCATCCGAACCGATCGCCCCGGCGTGGCGGCGCACGGCCGCGTGCACATCGAAAAGCGTGCCATACGCATCGAAGACGAATGCGGAAAATTGCATGGGCGGAGCCTTGATCAAACGGCAACACTTGACCGCAACCGCCCCCTGCGGTCAAGAACCGCTGGACCGATCCTTGAAGGGGTGTGACAATTGACGAGGCAGAGCAAACCACTATCCCTGCCGCTTACGGGAAAAGACGCGGAGCCGAAAAGATGAACGCCCTGCCGGAAGCGCAAAGCACCACCTGGACCTTTCTCGACGGCGAATGGCACGAGGGCAATGTGGCGATCGCCGGCCCGCGCACCCACGCGATGTGGCTCGGTTCCTCCGTCTTCGACGGGGCGCGCTGGTTCGAGGGAGTCGCCCCGGACATCGACCGCCACGCTGAGCGCGTCAACAACTCGGCACGCGCCATGGGCCTCGAGCCGAGCCGGCCGGTGGAGGAGATCGTCGCGCTGACCTGGGAAGGGCTGGGGAAGTTCGACGGCAAGACGGCCGTCTACATCCGTCCCATGTACTGGGCAGAGCACGGCGGCTATATGAGCGTGCCGGCCGATCCCACCTCCACGCGCTTCTGCCTGTGCCTCTACGAGGCGCCGATGATCTCGCCGGCGGGCTTTTCGGTCTGCGTATCGCGCTTCCGCCGCCCCACCTACGAGACCATGCCGACCAACGCCAAGGCGGGTTGTCTCTACCCGAACAACGGACGCGCCATTCTCGACGCCAAGGCGCGCGGCTTCGACAATGCGCTGGTGCTCGACATGCTGGGCAACGTCGCCGAAACCGGCACCTCGAACATCTTCATGGTCAAGGACGGCCAGGTCTTCACGCCGGCGCCCAACGGCACGTTCCTTTCCGGAATCACGCGGACGCGCGTGATGGCGCTGCTTGCCGAAGCCGGTTCGCCGGTGGTGGAGAAGGCATTGAGCGTGCAGGACTTTCTCGGCGCCGACGAGGTCTTCTCGACCGGCAACCATTCCAAGGTGGTTCCCGTCACCCGCATCGAGGATCGGCAACTGCAGCCCGGCCCCATGGCCAAGAGGGCGCGGTCGCTTTATTGGGAGTGGGCGCATTCGACGCCCGCGGCTTAAGCTGATAGGAACCATCGGGCCGGCGCGGTGTTGTCGAACCGCGCCCTCAATCCCATCTGCAAGAAGCAGGATTTCAACCGCTGTTACGAGGGAGACCGAACATGGCCTTTGAACTGCCAGACCTGCCTTACGACTACGAGGCGCTTCAGCCCTATATGTCCAGGGAAACGCTCGAGTATCACCACGACAAGCACCACAAGACCTATGTCGATACCGGCAACAAGCTTGCGGCCGAAGCCGGCATGGACGGTCTTTCCCTCGAGGAGATCGTCAAGCAGTCTCATGGCAAGAATCAGCCCCTCTTCAACAATGCCGGCCAGCACTTCAATCACCTCCATTTCTGGAACTGGATGAAGAAGGATGGCGGCGGCAAGAGCCTGCCGGGCGCGCTGCAGACCGCCTTCGACAGCGATCTCGGCGGCTACGACAAATTCCGCGCTGATTTCATCAATGCCGGCGTCACGCAGTTCGGCTCCGGCTGGGCGTGGGTGGCCGTCAAGGATGGCAAGCTGGAGATCATGAAGACGCCGAACGGCGAGAACCCGCTCGTGCACGGCGGCACGCCGATCCTGGGCGTCGATGTGTGGGAGCATTCCTACTACATCGACTACCGCAACGCGCGACCCAAATACCTCGAGGCCTTCGTCGACAACCTCGTCAACTGGGACTACGTGCTCGAGCTCTACGAAAAGGCGACCGGCTGAGCCGATATCGGCAGTGGACGCATTGGGAAACCCGGCCTTGCGCCGGGTTTTTCGTTTGCGGTTTCCCGGTCTCACGAAACCGTGAATGCAGTTGCAGGACATTTGAGGCACGCGTCACTGTCAGCAACTATCATACCGGTGGGCGAATCTCCGGAGCTAGCTGATGAAAAGACTTGCAATTTCCCTATCCGCGCTTCTCGTCTCCTCTGTCGCCGTGGTCGCCGCCGACGATCCGATCGCGGTGCGGCAATCCCTGATGCAGGCCGTCGCTGGTGCGGCCGGTACCTCGGGCGGCATGTTGAAGGGAGAGATCGATTATAATCCCGTCGTCGCCAAGGCGGCGATCGCCACGCTCTACGGCGTCTCCCAGGCCTATGGCGACTATTTCCCGGAGGGCTCCCAGAACGGCGATACGGATGCGGCTCCTGAGATCTGGGCGGATATGGAAGGATTCCAGCAGGCGCTGGCCGATTTCCAAGCCGACGCGGCGGCCGCCTTCGAAGCGGCGGGCAAGGACGGCCCCGCCGATCTGACGGCGTTCAAGGCGGCTGTTCAGCCGGTCCTGTCCAACTGCCGCGACTGTCACGAAAGTTTCCGCATCCAGGACGATTAGGCCTCGATGCTGCGAAAACTGCTTCTCGGCTCCGTCGCGCTCGCGGTGTTGGCGGGTGCAGCATTCTGGTTCCTGACACGACCGGAGGGGATCGGCAGTTCG
Organism: Nitratireductor sp. GCM10026969; assembly: GCF_042660605.1. Lineage (NCBI taxonomy): Bacteria > Pseudomonadati > Pseudomonadota > Alphaproteobacteria > Hyphomicrobiales > Phyllobacteriaceae > Nitratireductor > Nitratireductor sp. GCM10026969. Next base: position 25,902 of record NZ_JBHSUM010000016.1, on the reverse strand, counting down.
GCCCTTGCGGCGGTCGGATCCGGCGATGCGACGCGCGGTGAGCGCATCTTCTGGGCAGGCGGCTGCGCATCCTGCCATGCGCGGCCGGAGGCCGAGGGGGAGCGCCTTCTGGAGCTCTCCGGCGGGCTGGAACTGGAAACGGCGTTCGGGACGTTCGTAGCGCCGAATATTTCGCCCGATCCCGCGCACGGGATCGGCGAGTGGGACGAGAACGACTTCGTCAACGCGATGCTGTACGGCGTCTCGCCGGGCGGCGAGCATTATTACCCGGCCTTTCCCTACCCCTCCTACGCCCGCATGGAGACGCAGGACGTCCTCGACCTTTTCGCCTATCTGAAAACACTGCCGCCGGTCGCGGAAGAAACGGCGCCGCACCGCCTTTCCTTCCCCTACACAATGCGGCGCGGTATCGGCCTTTGGAAGCTCATCTACATGCAAGAGGAACCCGTGGTCGAGCTTCCAGCCAATGCTCCGGAAGCGGTTTTGCGCGGGCGCTATCTCGTCGAGGGCCCCGGCCATTGCGGCGAGTGCCATACGCCGCGTTCCCTTGCCGGGGGGCTGCAGTTCGAGCGCTGGCTGGCCGGTGCGCCGGCGCTCGAAGGCGAGGGGCGGGTGCCGAACATCACGCCGAGCGGCGCCGGCATCGGCGCCTGGTCGGTCGCAGATATCACCTACTATCTGGAATCCGGGTTCACACCGGATTTCGATTCCGTCGGCGGGGCGATGGTCGCCGTGCAGAAGAACATGGCCCGACTGCCGGAGGAGGACCGTGCGGCCATTGCGGCGTATCTGAAGGCGGTGCCGGAAGTCGAAGGGGAGTAGGCGCGCGAGCCCTGCAGCTGCTCCTCGCGGAAGCCTGGCTCCCAAAGTTTACGATGCGTTTGCTGCCCTGCTGCCTTACTCCTCTATTCCCACCATCTTCAGGACGAAGGCATAACTCAGCGCTTTCTCCTCCAGGCTCGAGAAGCGGCCGGAAGCGCCGGCGTGGCCGGCGTCCAGGTTGATCTTCATGAGGATGGGATTGTCGCTCGTATTGTGGTCGCGCAGGCGCGCCACCCATTTTGCCGGTTCCCAATAGGTCACGCGCGGGTCGGTCAGCCCCGCGATCGCCAGGACGGCGGGGTAGGGCTGGTCCGCCACATTGTCATAGGGCGAATAGGCGGCGATGGTCTCGTAGTCTTCCCTGCTGGCGATGGGATTGCCCCATTCGGGCCATTCGGGCGGGGTGAGGGGCAACGTGTCGTCGAGCATGGTGTTGAGCACGTCCACGAAAGGGACGCCGGCGACGATGGCGCGAAAATCCCGCGGCGCCATATTGGCGACCGCACCCATCAGCATGCCCCCGGCCGAACCGCCCTCGGCGATCAGACGGTCGTGGCTGGTGTAACCCTCGGCCACGAGATGGCGGGCGCAGGCGATGAAATCGGTGAAGGTGTTTGTCTTCTTCTCGCGCTTTCCATCCTCATACCAGGCAAAGCCCTTGTCCTTGCCGCCGCGGATGTGAGCGATGGCGTAGACAAAGCCGCGATCCACCAGGGAGAGCGGGTTGGTGCGGAAGGCGGCGGGAATGGTGATGCCGTAGGCGCCATAGCCGAACAGAAGACAGGGCGCGCTGCCGTCGAGCGGCATACCGCGCCGGTGGACCAGCGAAATGGGCACCAGCGCGCCGTCGGGCGCCGGCGCCATCAGCCGGCGCGTGACGTAGTCGGCCGGGTCGTGGCCGGACGGCACCTCCTGGGTTTTCAGAAGCGTCCGCGCACGCGTGCGCATGTTGTAGTCGAACTCCTGCGCCGGAGTCGTCATGGACGAATAGGTGAAGCGGAAAACGTCCGTATCGTATTCGAAGGAACCGATGAGCCCCAGTGAATATGCTTCCTCATCGAAGGCGATGACGTGTTCGTCACCGCTTGCGCGCTCGCGCACGACGATGCGCGGCAGGCCGTCCTTGCGTTCGAGCCGCACCAGATAATCCTTGAAGGCGAGCAGCGAGAGAATCAGCCGGCCCGGTTCGTGCGGGACCACCTCGCGCCAAGTGGCCGGGGACGGGTCTGCGGCGGGCGCGGTCATGATCTTGAAATCCTTCGCGCCGTCGCGGTTCGTCAGGATGAAGAACGCCTCGCCTGCGGGCTCCAGGTCGTATTGCACGCCCGTCTCGCGCTCTGCGACCAGCCGCGGTGCGGCGTGCGGATCATCCGCGGGCAGTATGCGGTATTCGCTGGTCTCGTGGTCGTGGATGCTGATGAGGATCCAGTCGTTCAGCCGGCTGTCGACGACATTCATGAAAAAGCCGGGGTCGGTTTCCTCGTAGATCAGCCGGTCTTCCGCCGCCGGCGTGCCCAGGGCGTGGAAGAAGACCTTGGAGGGGCGGTGGTTGTCGTCCAGACGGGTGTAGTAGAAGCCGTTGCCGCCGGCATTGAAGCTGCCGGAGCCGCTCGTGTTCTCCACCTCGTCCTCGAGATCGGTGCCGGACGGCAGCGCGCGCACCTTGAGTGTGTAGAACTCCGAGCCCTTGTCGTCGTAGCTCCACAAGAGGTGGCCATGGTCCGGCGAGTGGTCGACGGTGCCGATGTGGAAATAGGCCCTGCCGTCCGCCTCGCCGTCGCCGTCGAGCAGCACCTCTTCCTCACCGCCCTCGCGCGGCACGCGAAAGAAGCGGGGATGTTCTCCGCCCTCGCGAAACGCGCTGCCATAGGCGAAGGGGCCATCCTTCAACGGCACCGAGGAATCGTCTTCCTTGATGCGCCCCTTCATCTCGGCGAAAAGCGTCTTCTGCAGCCCTTTGGTATCCTCAAGGAACTGCTCCTGATAGGCGTTCTCGGCCTCCAGATGGGTGCGAATGTCCGCCGCGAGCCGCGAGGGATCCTTCAGCACCTCCTGCCAGTTCTCCGCCCTCAGCCAGGCATAGTCGTCCGTGCGCGTCACGCCATGGCGGGTATCCTCGTGCGGGCGCTTTTCGGGTCGCGGCGCGGAAGAGGGGGCCTGTGCTGACATCGGGCGCTCCTTGGCAAAGATGAAGATCGGATCCTGTCCGGGTCCGGGGGAATGAGCAGTCTTGCCGCATGACGTCAAGTCTGCAGGCTGGTTCCGGCGGTCATCGTGTCTCGGAGGGCAGCGGGCGCAAGCTCGTCCGAGCTTACCCCGACCCGTCGAAACGCGGCCGGTAATCCTGCGCGCCCCAGTGCAGGATCCTTCCGCTCCGGTGACGGCGCGTGCGCGGTTCGTAATGCCGGCTGAGTGCGGCAAGCGCGGTCTTCAGGACGACCTTGGCCGAGCGCACCGGCCAGCCGCGCTCCGCCTCGACGCGCTCCAGACCTTTGAGGAAACAGCAGACGTCGACCAGAACGCCGGCAAGTTCCGGTCCGACCGCCGCCAGTGCCTGTTCGACCCGCTGGCGTGCGGCCAGAGCGGATTCGGTCAGGTTGGCGAGGCCGTTATCCCCGCCGCCGCGGCGGCCGCTGGAGACCGACTCTTCCCAATTGGCGCCGAGGCGCGGGATGATCTGGCCGCGGGTGTAGTCGGCGCGCAAGCGCTCGCCGGCGCGGAATTCGCTCTCCTCGAGAAAGGGTGTGCCGTCCCTGCCGCGGCGGCGGGCGAGCTGGGCGAGGGGAGATTCTGTGAGATTCGCCGTCAGCGTGCGCTTCCCCTCCGGGGTGAGGTATGTGCGCTCGCCGATCTCCATCTGCTGGGCACGGAACGGCTCGCCGCCCTCCGCGAGGCTGCGCCGTGCCAGCGCTTCCCCTTCCGGCGAGAGCACGAGATCGCCGCCGGCCTTTCTGACCAGGCCGTCATGCGTCAATCGGCGAACGGTCTCGACGCGTGCCGAGACCGTTCCGCGTTCGCCGCCGTCGAGAAGCACGGTTCCTGTCTTTGCGGCCGGGCGCGGCGTTGCCGGTCCCTGGGAGAGAAACCGGGTCACCCGGAGCCGTTCCTTACGCGCACGTAGCGTGGCCGTTTCCTCACGTTTCATCGCAGCACCTCCGACTGACGGAAAGCCGCGGCGGTCACGCGCTCCGTCATGACGACGATGCGGTCGAAGTCCTCATCGTCGCGCATGTCCTCGATCAAGTGGCATGCATGGAGAACGGTGGTGCGGTCGCGTCCGAAGCCACGGCCGATCTCGGCCATCGTCAGGCCCAGGACCACATGTGCGGCATACATGCCCAACTGCCGGACGCGCGCGACATGGGTGGGCGACTTCCCCGGGCGGCGCAGCGCGCGCCCGCTGACGTTGAAAAGCGCGGCGACGATGTCGATCACGCAGTCGCAGATATCCGCGACCCGCTCGTCGCTCACCGGGCTCAGCCGCCTCGGGGGGCCGTCGGCAAGCGGGGCGGGATCGCTCTGGATCCCCTCTCGTCTCCAGGTGGCGGCGGAAATCGGCACGGGGTTGATTCCTCCATGGTGGAAAAAGGAATTTTTTCCTTTATAGCGCCGTGCGTTGTGAGCGTGAACAAATAAAGAACATCGATTTGGAAGGTTGGGTTTACGCCTTTGATGTCAAAAGGTTTTTTTCATCGGGACAAAAAATAGAACGACCGATTTATCCCCGCTCGGCGCTCGCGCGTCACACTCCGTGCATCAATGAACGGAGGTTGCGAAAGGCATGATCGAAGATGAGGCGAAGGCATTCCGCGATGCCAGGAAGCGCGAGGTAGCCGAGGCGAGACAATGCGCGGCTTTTTTCCTCGTTTCCGGCATCGATCTCGCCGAGGCCCTGACAACGAAGGGCGAGGAGCGCGCGGCGATCCTCGTCCGCCTTGCGCGATTGATCGAGCGGGAGCGACTGAAGGGCTCGCGCCGGCACTGGAGCTACGACCTCAACCGGCACATTGCGCTCAAGCAGGCGTATGATCGCCTGAAAGGATGTGAGGAAACCCGGCTTTCCGGCGCCCGGACCGTCGGAAATGTTTCTCAAGTGCGCCGCCGGCGCCGCCGTGAGATTGCGTGTCCGGCAGACTATGGGCGGCTCGCCGGCTCCCGCTGAGATGAGCGGGCCGGCTCAACGAAAGGCGGCGCCCGCTGGGCGCCGCCATTTTTCGTGTATAGCGAATGCTCTACTTGGATTTCGGCTTGCGGCCGAGACCCATCTTCTTGGCCAACTGCGAGCGCGCCACGGCATAGTTGGGAGCGACCATGGGATAGTTGGGATCCAGCCCCCACTTCTCGCGATACTGCTCCGGCGTCAGTCCGTAATGCGTCATCAGGTGGCGCTTCAGCGATTTGAACTTTTTGCCGTCTTCCAGGCAGATGATGTAATCGTCATGCACGGAGCGCTTCGGATTGACGGCCGGCTTCTGCTTCTCGGCAGGAGCCTGCTCTGCGCTACGGTTCACGCGACCAAGCGCTGCATGAACGTCAGCGATCAAGTTCGACAACTCCGAAGCAGGAACGGGATTGTTGCTCACATATGCAGCGACAACATCCGCCGTCAGTTCGATCAGCACCTCATCATTTTTCGTCTGTTGGTCATCCATTTCGATACCTATCCCCGGTTTTTCTTGAAAGTTTGTCGCACCTTCTAAGGTCTATAGATTCTGGAGCATCCACAATCTTACTCATCATTCCGGTACGCAATGCCGGAATGGATATTCACACTTCAGATATGTCGTCAACAGGAAATCTTTTTCAAGATCCGAATGGACTATATCTGTTATACTTGGTTGCATTTCACACATTTCAAGAAATATAGCGCTCACCGACACTTACACCCAGGTCGATGAACGCATCAAGGCCGTTGGCTGGATCGGTGCGGCTATTTCCGCTGCTCTTCCTTGAACTCGCCGATTGCCGCCATGTCGTCATGGACCGACCCTTCCCAGAGGCGGTAGCCAACCGCGTAGGCGGCTTTGGCGAGCAGGTGAGCGGAGAGGGGGGCGGTCAGCAGGAGAAAGACGATTGCCGCCAGGGCGCGCGTGACCGTGGCGTGGTCATGCGCATAGAACGCAAGCGCCAGAAGCAGAACCCCGGAACCGAGCGTCCCTGCCTTGGAGGCGGCGTGCATGCGCGAATAGAGATCGGGCAGGCGCAGTATGCCGATCGCGGCGACGAGTGTGAAACTCGCACCGATCAGCATCAGCGCGCTAATGAGGAGGTTCATCAGCAGTTCAGTCATTGCTCTGATCCACATACAGGCCGCGTGCATCGTCCGAGATGAACTCATCCTCGTAGCGGCGGCTCATCACGAAGCGGGCGAAGGCCACGGTTGCGAGAAAGCCTACCAGCCCGAGCGCGATGGCGATGTCGAGATACAGCGTGAAGCCCGTGCGAATGCCGATCACGACGATGAAGCCGATGGCTGTCGTCACCAGCATGTCGAGCCCCAGCACCCGGTCCGGCAGTGTCGGGCCGATGACGACGCGCACCACCGTGAGCAGGAAGGACAGGCTTAGAATCCCGAGCGCGACGATCTCGGCGAAGGCAAGGATATTTTCACCGGTGATCATCGAAAGGCCTCCATGATCCTGCGTTCAAAACCCTGCGCGATGTCGCGCCGCAGCGAGTCGGGCTCGGAGCAGTCGATGGCATGGATGTAGAGGAACTTGTGGTCCTCCGATACGTCCACCGAGAGCGTTCCGGGCGTGAGCGTGATCATGTTGGCCAGCAGCGTGATCTCGAGATCCCGCTCCACCTTGAGCGGATAGGCGAAAATGCCCGGCTTCAGGTTCATCCGCGGCGACAGAACCAGGAGCGCCACCCGCCAGGCCGACAACACCAGCTCGTACAGAAACAGCGCCGCCAGCGAGATGAACCGCATCCCACGGCGGAAATAGCCGAGGGAGCCCGCCTGTTCGCGGATGAGATACAGCGCGAGTGCGCCGAGCAGGAAACCGAAGACAATATTGGACAGCGTGAACGCGCCCGTTATGGCAGCCCAGACGAGGGCCAGGAGTATGTTGACGAGATACAGATTCACGGCCGCGCCTCCTCGGGGAAGATCGTGCGGATATAACCAGAGGAATCCAGGATCCCACCGGCCGCCCTCTCGGCAATTCCGATCACAGGGGCTGGATAGAGCCCCATTATGAGGACCGGCACCGTCAGCGCCGTCAGTGCGGTGTAGCCGAGCAGCGGTGAAGTCGGCCTCTGCGGCGCGTCGGCCATTTTCGGACGCCAGATCGCCAGGATGAAAACGCGGCCGAGCGCCAGGGTCGTCAGAAGCCCGGTCGCCAGGATCGCGAAGGCAAGCCAGGGCTGGCCCGAATCGATCGAGGCCCGCACGAGCATCACCTTCGGCCACAGGCCCGAGGCCGGCGGAAGGCCGGCCACTGCCAGCATGAGGATGAGCGCAAACGCGGCGATCAGCGGGTTGGAGGCGTAGAGCCCGGAGAGCGTGTTGAGCGAATAAGTTCCGCCGAGCCCGTTCATGACGCCGGCGAGCAGATAGAGAGCGGTCATCACTATCATCGAGTGGAAGGCATAAAAGACCGTGCCGGCGAGGCCTTCCGCCGTGCCGAGTGCCAGACCGGCCAGCATGATGCCGACGCCGGAGATGACGACGAAGCCCAGCACGCGACGCAGATCCGTCTGGGCAAGCGCTCCCATGATGCCGATGACCATGGTGCCGGCCGCCACCCAGGCGATCAGACCGGACAGCAGATTAAGCTCCGGCGGGAACAGCATGACCAGAACACGCAGGAGCGCATAGACGCCGACCTTGGTCAGCACGCCGCCGAACAGGGCCGCCGTGACGATGCGCGGCGTATGATAGGAGGCCGGCAGCCAGAAATTGACGGGGAAGGCGGCGGCCTTCATGCCGAAGGCAAGCAGGAAGAGTACCGCCAGCGTGGTCAGCGGTGCGATTTCCCGCAATCCGTCCGCTTTGCGCGCGATGTCGGCCATGTTGAGGGTGCCGAAAGCGCCGTAAAGCAGTGCGGTCGCGGTGAGAAAGAGCGTCGTTCCGACAAGGTTGAGGATGGCGTATTTGGTCGCGCCGTCGAGCTGTCGGTGTTGCGAGCCCAATACCAGGAGACCGAAGGAAGAGATGAGGAAGACTTCGAACCAGACATAGAGATTGAAGATGTCGCCCGTCAGAAAGGAGCCGCTCACGCCCGCCATCATGAGCATCATGAAGGGGTAGAAGCCGTACCTCCGCCCGACCGCGCCGATGTCGATCATGGCATAGAGCGCGCAGACCAGGGCGGCGAGCGTGGCCACCAGCGCCAGCGAGGCCCCCAGCGCATCCGCCATGAAGGAGATGCCGAACGGCGGAAGCCATCGACCCATGGTCATGGCGACCGGCCCGTTCTCGAGCACACGCACCAGAAGCCCGATGTTGCACAGGAATGTGAAGACGAGGCCGGTGACCGCGAGGCCGGCGTGAAAACGCGTCTCGTGCCGCACCATGAGCAGGACGGCGCCGAAGACGATGGGGATGGCCACCGGCGCCACCACGAGCCAGTCGGCCAGCGGAACGGGGGCGGTTACCATCGCGCCCGAAAGATCGACCGTATGACCTGGTTCGACAGCCATGTGTGCCTCAATACCCTAGGGGCGGGAGGTCCTCGCCTTTCGGCTCGGCCACCCGCATGCCGTCCGTGTCGTCCGTGCCGAGCTCCTGATAGGAGCGAAAGGCGAGCACGAGCAGGAAGGCAAAGATGGAAAAGGAAATGACGATCGCCGTCAGGATGAGGGCCTGCGGCAGCGGATTGGCGACCGGGCCGGCGGGAAAGTCGAGATCGATCGGAATGATCGGCGGCACCTCGCGCGTGACCCGGCCGGCGGTGAAAATCGTCAGATTGACGGCGTTGCTGAAAACCGAGACCCCGAGGAGGATGCGGATGATGTGCTTCGACAGCATCAGGTAGATGGAGACCGCGAAGAAGACGGCGACGGTGAAGGCGAGAATGGCTTCCATCACACATGCTCCCTTTCTTCCAGTGCCAGCGCGATGGAGGTGATCGACCCGACAACGACGAGATAGACGCCGATGTCGAAGAAGAGCACCGTAGAAACGTCCACGGGCAGTCCCAGAACGTTGATCACGGTCCACTGGCCGGTCAGGAACGGCATGTCGAGGTACAGCGAGACCACGCCGGACATGGCGGAGACGAACAGTCCGAAGCCCGAAATGGCCATCGGATGAAAGTAGAGCGCGCGGCGCACCGGCGAAACGCCGCAGGCGATGCCGTAGATGGCGAAGGCCGAGGCGGCGATGAGACCGCCGATGAAGCCGCCGCCCGGCTCATTGTGCCCGCGCAGGAGCACGAACACCGAAAACAGCACCATCAGGCTGGTCAGATAGGGTGCGACCGTGCGGAAGATCAGCGTGCGCATCTCATGCCTCCACCTTTTCCGCGGTCCTGACCGGCGGCGCGTCTTTGGCACGCTTCGGCGCGGCCCCGGGCCGGATGCGGACGAGCGCGAGGATGACAAGCCCCGCGATCATCACGACCGCGATCTCCCCAAGGGTATCGAGGCCGCGGAAATCGACGATGATGACGTTCACGATGTTGCGCCCGTGGGCAATGACGCGGGCGTTCTCCGCGAAGAAAGCGCTGAGCGTCGCATCGAAGGGGATCTGCGTCACCTGCAGAAGCATGAGCCCCAGCCCGAGCCCGCAGAGTATGGCGATGGAAAAGTCGACCGCCTTTTCGCTGGTCGGGCGGTGGTCGGCCGGCGACAGACGAAGCCGGGTCATGACCAGCGCTAGGATGACGACGGAAAGCGTCTCGACCATGAACTGGGTAAAGGAAAGATCCGGAGCTCCGAGCAGCATGAACAGAAGCGCCACCGCGAAACCCTGGATGCCGAGGGAGACGATCGCCGTCAGCCGGTCGCGCGCATAAAGGATCGCCATAAGCCCGATGAAGGCGATGGCAAGCACGACCACCTCGTAGAAGGGAAGTGCGGGGATGGTGGGCATCGAGGGCAATTCGCCGAAGGCGATCATCGGGATGAAGAGAGCGGCCGCGAGCGCGATGAACGTCACGGTCATGTAAATGTCGAGCCGGCCGTTCTGCACGAAGCCGGTCACCAGGGCCGAGATGCGGACGGTGCCGCGCACGACCTGGTCGAACCCCTTGTCGGGGCCCCAGCCGATCGCCGCGAGCGTGGAGGCCATCGCCGCCCGCCCACGCTCCAGAGTAAGATAAAAGAGAATTCCGAGCGCGACGGTCACCAGCGAAAGGAAAAGAGGCATGCCGATGTGCGGCACCACGGTGATGGAGACAGAGACCGGCTCGCCGATCACGGCGCTGGACATGGGGTTCGAGACGTAGTGGTGGCTCCAGTCGGACGCAAGCGCCGTCAGCAGGCCGCTCACCGCAAGCACCACCGGCCCGAGCCACAGAAGAACCGGTCCCTCATGCGGCGATTTCGGCGTCTCCACCCGGTTGCCGAGGAACGGTTTCAGCGCCACGGCGAAGCCGATGGCGAACATCAGCGCATTGCCGAAGACTGCGACCAGGGTCAGAAGCAGGCTCCAGCCGTTGGCGAAGCCGAGGCCGGCATAGATCTCCTCCTTGGCCAGGAATCCGAAGAAGGGCCCGAGTCCACCCATGGACATGGCGGCGAGCACGGCGGCGAAGAAGGTGACCGGCATGGCGCGACCGATGCCGCCGAGCCTGGTGATGTCGCGCGTGCCGGTCTCATGATCGATAGCGCCCGCCACCATGAAGAGCGTGCCCTTGAACATCGAGTGGGCGACCAGGTAGAGCACCGCCGCTTCCGCGGCGACCTTCGAGCCGAAGCCGGTCAGCATCACCAGAAGCCCCAGCGAGGCGACCGTCGTATAGGCGAGCATCAACTTCAAATCCGTCTGCCGGACGGCGAGCAGTGTGCCGACGATCAAGGTGGTGCCGCCGAAGATCGGCAGAATGGTCTCCCATGCGACCGTCTCCCCCATCACTGGATTGAGCCGCATGACGAGGTAGACACCCGCCTTCACCATGGTTGCCGAATGCAGATAGGCGGAGACCGGCGTGGGCGCTTCCATGGCGTTGGGCAGCCAGAAATGAAAGGGAAACTGCGCCGACTTGGTGAAGGCGCCGCCGAGAACGAGAAGCAATGCCGCAATATAGAGCGGCGCCTCGCGCAGCGCGTCTTCCTGGTCGAGCAGCGCCGAGAGCGAGGTCGCGCCGACGGCGTGGGTGACGACGAGAAGACCGGCAAGCAACGAGAGCCCGCCGAGCCCGGTGACGACCAGTGCCTGCAGGGCGGCCCGGCGCGAGGCCTCGCGCGCATGGTCGAAACCGATCAGCAGGAACGACGTGATCGAGGTCAATTCCCAGAAGACGAAGAGCGTGAGGAAGGAATCTGCCAGCACCAGTCCCTGCATCGCGCCCATGAACATGAGGATGAAGGAGAAGAAGCGCCCCTGCTGCGCGTGCCCCTTCAGATAGCCGCCCGCATAGAGCACGATCAGCGCGCCGATGCCCGAGATCAACAGCGCGAATGTGAGCGACAGGCCGTCGATGTACCAGGAGAAATCCGTATCGAGGCTCGGGATCCAGGCGTAGCCGGCGCTTATCGCGCCTCCACCCGCCACCTGCGGCAGGAAGCCGGCGAAGTGGAAGAACGCGGCGAGCGGCACAAGCGCCAAGGCCCACGCCGCATTGTGCCCGAACATCCGCGTGAGATAGGGCGCCGCGGCCGCACCGAGGAACGGCAGAATCAGGATCAGAAACGTCGACCACTGCCCATCCGCTGCCATCGAGTCCCCCTCTTATTATGTGCAGCCGGCGAATTGCGAAAGATCTCAGGGCTATGAAGCCTGAATCGCCGCCGTGACATAAACGGTCGCGCCGTGAGGGGCAAGGCGGGCGCGACAATAGGTCCAGCTATTCATCAATTTGCGGCGACAATATCAACAGCTTTACCTGAAAAAACAGGCTTGCTGCGCCTATATTTAGCTGGAGATAAAAGAGGAGCAGTGACTATGGCGGATCAGAAGCGGCCGAAGGTTCAAAAGAGTGAGGCGGAGTGGCGCGAACAGTTGACGCCCGAGCAATATCACGTGACGCGCGAGCATGGCACCGAACGTGCTTTTACCGGTCCTTACTGGGACGACAAGCGGGAAGGCTTATATCGCTGCGTCAATTGCGGACGTCCTCTTTTTGAATCGGAGACCAAGTACGATTCCGGCACCGGCTGGCCGAGTTTTTACGCGCCGGTGGAAGATGACGCCGTTTCTCTCCATGAAGACCGGGGGCTCCTCATGAAGCGAACGGAAGTACGCTGTGCCGACTGCGACGCCCATCTCGGCCATGTCTTCGATGACGGGCCGCAGCCGACCGGGTTGCGCTATTGCATGAACGGGACCGCGCTGGATTTCGAGGAAGAGAAGTAAGCGAGGGCCTGCATCCCGGGCAGATCAATATCCGCGTCCGATATCAAAATCCGGTATGCGCCGGACCGCCACGGCGGCACCCGGCGGGCTATGCCGCCGCCATGGCGCCTTCGGCCTCGCGCTTGATGCGCTGGATCATGGCGCGCAGGCCGTTGGCACGCTGCGGCGTGAGATGCTCGTCGAGTCCAAGGGCGCGCAGCGCTTCTTCAGCGTCCGTGGCGAGGATCTCGCTTGCCCGGCGCTGGCTGAAAAGGGCCAGGACGATGGCTACAAGGCCGCGCACGATATGGGCATCGGAGTCGCCGCGGAAGGTGATGACCGGATCGGAGCCGTCGCCGATATTGGTCTGCAGCCACACCTGGCTGACGCAACCGCGCACCTTGTGCCGATCGTCGCGCGCGGACTCGGGATATTCCGGCAGCTCGTTTCCCAGCTCGATGATATAGCGGTAACGCTCCTGCCAGTCGTCCAGGAACGCGAAATCGTCGCGGATCGTGTCGATGGTCGTTGTCATGGCCTGCATATAGTGTTTCTCGCCGCGAGCGTCACGGAAAAATCCCATCCGTGGGGCGTAGAATCCTCAGTTCCGCGGTGCGGAGGGGCCGACGACTTGTTCCTCAGGGGTGGGGGCTTCCTGCGGTTCCGCCTGTGGCGATTCCTCGCCGCCGGTCAGTTGCTCGGCGAGCCGCAGGCCTTCCCGCACGCGTGCGGCGATCGTATGCATTGCCGCGCTGGCGACGGCACAGACCTGCGGCTGGCGTTCACACAGGCGGGCGACGTCGCGCACGGCCTCGCCGGCGGCACCCAGCGTTTCCAAGGGAGTGACCGGTTCGACATCCGGAGCTTGGCCATGCGTGCCCAACGGGATGAACAGGAGCGCCAGCGACAGCCAGAATGCGCAGCGGATCAGGAATCTCATGGTTCACACGTCTCCTGTGCGGCCTCCGCCCGTGACGGGCAGGGCCGTGGGGCTTGGGTGAAATGCTACGCGTGGGGCCCTGAGGAATTGGCTAAAATTCTCGGTAAACAAGCAGAAAAGACGGAAAATCGGCTCTTGAAGCGCCTTTAGTTCGAGTTCTCATAACTTTGGCATTTAGGTGCTTAACCAGCCAAACTCCTGCCATCGTTGGGCAATCAGTCTCCCCGCGGCTTGAATCGGGACGCATGGGAGCCGTTATTCCCGCGCGCTGACGGGCGACCCTTTGTTAACCATGCGGGCATTCGCACCTTCGCGCCACCTGCTTTTCGCGCGCGGCGCGGCGTTCGGCGACGGCAATTTATCCTTTCCTTAAAGGCTGGGTGCCAGGGTCGCGACGAGAACAAGAGCCCGCCAAGCGGACACAAGCTGAGCGCGTCGAGTTGAGTACACGAGAGTTCCATGTCGCAGATCGGCTCCAGGGCATGCAGGCCGCATGCGCCCGCCTGCTGCATCCGTCCGTGACGGGCGAGGCCGAGCGCGCGCGTCAACTACGCCTTCTTCAGGTCCTCTTTGCTGCCCCTGCCTTTGCGGCGCTTGCGGCTGCGCTCGTGCTCGCCGGATTGGGGGGCGGCACGACCGTTCTAACCGGTGTGGCGATGGTGTTCGGCCTCGGGCTGCTTGCTCCATTCGCGCTGATCGCCACGGGACGTCGCGATCTCGTCGAGCCGGCCGCGGTCATCCTCGGCATGGCAGTTGTCGCCGGCCTGATCGCCGTCGGCGGCGGACTTGCCTCACCACTTGCGGCGATGGCTGCCGTGCCGGCGGTGGAAGCCGGGTGGATCGCCCGCAATCGCAGGGCCGCCGGTCTTGGCCTTGCTGCGGGAGGCGCTGGCGTGGTTCTCGGCGCCGGCGCAGCCGCGGCTATGCCGGATGTGGCGTCTACGGTTTTGGGTTCAGCCTGGCAGTGGATCGTACCGCTTGCCTACGCCGCCACCATCGTCCTCCGACTTTCCTCCGGCCTTTTCGAGGCGCGCGGGGAGGCCGAGTCCCGGCAGCCGCCGGTCGAGGACATCATCGGGGCGGTCGTCCTCGGCCTGCGTTCGAACGGCGATGTCGCGCATGCTTCCGAGCAAGCTCGAAGGCTTCTGGCGGTCGCGCCCGAGATGCTGCTGGGCCCCGGCCTCTTCGACCGTCTCCACGTCGCCGACCGCGTATCCTACATGAGCGCCCTGGCGGACCTGAGGGAGGGAGCCGAATCGCGCACCGTGCGGCTGCGCGTGAGAATGCCGGCGGACGACGGCGTTCCGGGCGGGCACTATCGCAGCGTGATTGCAGACATGGTCGCCGATCCTGAAGGGACGGCGATCGCAGTTCTTCGCGACGATGCGGCCACCGACGAACTGCAGGCCGCGCTTGCCAGGGCGAAAGAAGCCGCGGAAGGCGCGACACTTGCCCGTGATCACTTCGTGGCTTCCGTGAGCCATGAACTGCGTACGCCGCTCAATGCCATTGTCGGCTTCTCCGATGTCCTTGCCAATGAGATGTTCGGTGGCTTCGCGAACGACAAGCAACGCGAATATGTGGGCCTCATCCGCCAGGCAAGCGGGCATCTCCTGTCGGTGGTGAACGGTGTTCTGGACATCTCGAAGCTGCAGTCGGGCACCTATGCGCTGGCGGCGGAGCCTTTCGCATTCGACGAGGCGGTCGATTTGTGCGTCGCGCTGATGGCGCGCGAGGCGGAAGCAAAGGCGGTGGCCTTGAAGACCGATATCGCAAAGGACATCGGTATGGTGCATTGCGACCGCCGTGCGCTTCAGCAGGTGCTCATCAACTTGATTTCCAATGCCGTGAAGTTTACGCCCTCGGGAGAGGTGAAGGTGACGGCGCGACGTTCCGGCGATCGGCTGGACCTTACCGTCAGCGACACGGGGATCGGCATGGCCGCCGATGACCTGGAGCGGGTAGGCACGCCTTTCACGCAGGTGCAGAACGGCTATTCGCACCAGGGCACGGGGCTCGGGTTGGCGCTGGTCAAGGGCTTGGTGGGCCTGCAGGGCGGTGGCATGAGCATCGAGAGCGCGCCGGGCGCCGGCACACGCGTGCATGTTTCGCTGCCGGCCAGCGATGTGAGGCAAGACGAGGAACTGGAGGCTGCAGGTGCCGCGGACGGCGGAGCGAACTGGAGTGGCGAGTGGAACGATGAAACACTACGCAAGAGCGCCTGAACGCCGCCGGCGTAGCGGCTGGTTCGGTGCGGGGCTTTCCGCCGCCGGGGCCGCCGTTGCGCGCAATCCAATTGCGGTGGGGGGAACGACGGCCTTTTTCGTGTCGCTGGCCTTCGTTTCGGCCAACGCACTATGGTATCAGCCGCAGATGCACCCCAGCGCTTTCGTGTCGACGCGCGCCTCCCAATTCGCCGTGCCCGAGCAGGACAAGGCGCCTCAACCTCAAGCCGCACCGCGGGAAGAGACGCGCCGCGCGCCCGCCGAACCGCGGCGGCAGCCGGCAGCGGAACCCGAGACAACCGGCTCGGTTGCCGAGGACACGGACACTCAGCCTGCTGAGGTAGGTGATCCGACGGTGCGGGCGGTACAGAACGTTCTCAGCGAACTGGGGCTTTACCGCGGGCCGGTCGATGGCCTGACGGGACCGCAGACGCGCGGGGCGGTGGAGACATACCGGCGCATCGTCGGACTCGAGGAAAACGGCGAGATCGATGCGCCCTTGCTACAGCAGCTCGGTCTGGAAGAGGCGACCGCGAATGCTGCCCCGCCGCGTCCTGCGCCACGCCCGGCGCCGCAAGCCGATGAGGCGGTGCAGACCGCTTCCCTGGATGCCGCCGCCGCACAGGCAGCGGGCGATCCGACGGTCGAGCGCGTCCAGGCGGCCCTGAAGGCCTTCGGCAACGACGATATCGAGGTCGACGGTGTCCTGGGCGAGAACACGCGCGGCGCGATCCGCGAGTTCCAGTCCTTGTTCGGCCTGCCGGTGACAGGCGAGCCGGACGAACCGCTTCTTTCCAAGATGCGCGAAATCGGATTGACCAACTGATCCGCCGATCGAGGACCGCTCAATGCGCGTGACCAGCGACTTGTGGGTATCGGTGCTGGTGAGGCGCATTTTCTCCGACGGCGGTTTCGCGGCGGTCAGGCGCAGGGGTGCGAAGGAGGCAGGCGCCATCTTCGTGATCCGGCGCACGCGCCTGGGCGAACTGGAGCTCTTCGCGCCGGCCTCGCAGACCAGCTATGACGAGGCGCGACCGAGTGACCGGCAGTTCGTACGTCTTTCCGCCACGGGAGATGAGGAGGCGGTGGAAAAACGCCTGGAGCGCGAGATTCGCTTCGACCCGGACGTATGGATCGTCGAGATCGAGACGGCCGCGGAGGTGGACAGCTATCTGGCGCTGGCCAGCGACTGAGGTGCGGCACCCGTTCGCTGCCCCTTCAGGCGCCAGAAGACGACCTTTTCCCGCGCACTTTCCACCGAGGTGGCCTGGTACCGCTCCACGAAGAGGCGGATGCCGGCGGCATGCGCCAACTGGGCCGGGTAGGCCGTCGCACTGATCAGAAACGCCTGTTCGACCGTCAGTCCGAGTGCTTTCAAGCCGGTGAGGAGATCGGAGTAGACGATGCCGTCGGCGAGGCGGCGCGCCTCTGACGGCGAAATCGAGAGCGCCTCGGCGAGCGCGGCGGCGAACCCGGCTTTGTCCCCGGCAAGCACGGAATCCCGCAAGCGGCGGTACGTCTCTTCCGATCCTTGCGAAGCGATGTCGCGGGTTTCCTCTGTTTCGGCTTTCCTTTCCTCCGCTTCCCGCATGACCGCGCGCAGTTGTCGGCGTGCTTCTTCCAGCGCGTCTTCAGCTTGTTCCGAATTGCCGGAGATTTCGGCTGCGCTTTCTGCCCGCGCGATGAGCGCACGGATAAGGTCGGCCACCACGGGATTGAGGTCGTCACGCCTGGCAATGGCGCGCGCATGCGGCAGGCCGTGGCGCGCGATGAGCCTGATCAGATCGACATCGCCGAGGGTGCGTGAACGCACCAGGAGCGGCGCAGAAATCCCCACGGGCTCGGCGCAGAGCCTGCGCACGAGCCCGGGCGGGGCTGGATCGCACTCGCAGAGCGCCGCCGCAGCGAAACGGCGCGCCTCGGCCGGCACGGAATCGTAAAGGCCGAGGGCGAGATCGTCGAGTTGGACGAGCTCATTGCGCGTCGGCCGGGCGAGGCTGCAAAAGCTGGAGATGGCCGCACGGAAGAGCCGCTCTCCATTGCCCGCCTGCCCCCTGAACGCGATATGCCTGAAATCCGCAGTCGACACGCAGCAACGCCTGGACACAACATGGGTTAATTCGGCACGGCGGTGACCACCGTGCCCGTTTCGCTCAAATTATCGGGAATGCGTTAGCGACCCATTAACCGCGCCGTTAAGCAAAGTCTTCACCATGGGGGTGCGCCGGGGCGGGTTGCATAAAGGATTTTTTAACCATAATCGGCGTTGATGACGCGCGGAGGCGTTGCGTACCCACTCCGGCACGATGCGGGAACGTGAGATATGGCCACGATCTTTCCCTTCAAGCCCGACCATACGCCGGCACGCGCGCGGCGGGCGCTTCCGGACGGGGGCGCCGAGGTCATCATTTTCCCCGGTGTGCGCTATGAGCGCGTACAATCCGCAGCTTGCAAGAAGGTTTCCGCCGGCCCGCGCAGTGCCAAGCGGCGGAAGAAGCGCTGAAGGCCGTCAGTCGGCCTGTCCGGGCGCGCAGCGGATGCCTTCCAGAAAGGTCTCGGCGACGCCGCGCCACGTCTCGTCGGGAACAAAGGCGCGAAAGAGCAGCAGTCCCTCCGCAGAATCGACCTCGATGAACACCGAGTCGCGGAACGCCGCCGGAACGGCCCGCCGCATCCGCAGCATCTGCTCCGGAGTCAGGACGACGAGATCGAGGTCCTTGCCCGCCATCGCCCGATCGCTGATGCTGAAGACGTTGAGGCCGTTGAGGTCGTAGATGGACATGGACCAGAAGGGGACCGCGCCGCTGCCGCGAACGTGAAGTGTCCCGTCGCCGAGATCGAACGGGCAGACCGCGGCCTCGATAAAGGGATTGGCCGGTTCTGGAACGTCCGCACCGAGAACCGCCCGCTCCAGGCGGACCGTTTCATAGGGGCGTACGGCGGCGGACAGGCGGGTCCATACATCCTCGGTGGAATAGCGCGGCACCAGGAAGAGGATGACGATGTGGACAATGGCCGCCCCGACGAGTCCGAGCAGGACGGCATGGAGGATCCTAAGCATCACACCCCGTCCTTCTGATTTCCGGCAGTGAAAGCCCTTGTGCTTCAGCACCGTTGGTCGCCGGCGTGTCGAAGAGAGTGAGTACGAGGCGCAACTCCCCCGTGCCGGTGAGAGCCAGCCAGTTTCCCGGTGCGGGATGGGGCGAGACGGTGATCGCGAAGCCGTTGTCGGGCGCGCGCAGAATCCGCCAGGAGTGCAGGGCGGTTTGACGGCGGTGAAGCGGTGGCAGCAGCGCGCCGCCGGGCGCAGCGGCATAAAGCGTCCACAGGCGCGCCACCGGCATCGGTCCCTCGATCCTGTAGGTGCAGCTCCGACTGAGACTCTGTCCGGCCGAATCCCGCATGGCAGTGAAAACGATGCCTTCCGAGCGGCCAAGCGGGATGCCCCCTTCGCGGGCAAAGCGCGCCCGGGAATAGGGATCGGCTTCACGGGTTCCCATGCTTGGATAAGCCGTCCACGGCCCCGCCCTGACGGCGCCGATGGGCGGCGCCTCCTCCAGCATCAGCCAGACGCTCGCCGCACCTCCGCCGATCGCTATGACGAGCGAGAGCAGGACAAGGAATACCGTTTTCAGCATGAGTGTCCGCGACGGATGTTTTCAAAGGGGGATAGCCGAGCCCACCGCTGCAGTGCAAGCGTGGGCGTTGCCGCCGGCTGACGGGTCAAAGTGCCGAAACCGCCTCGGG
Source organism: Nitratireductor sp. GCM10026969 (assembly GCF_042660605.1). Taxonomy (NCBI): domain Bacteria; kingdom Pseudomonadati; phylum Pseudomonadota; class Alphaproteobacteria; order Hyphomicrobiales; family Phyllobacteriaceae; genus Nitratireductor; species Nitratireductor sp. GCM10026969. Next base: position 6,725 of record NZ_JBHSUM010000016.1, on the reverse strand, counting down.
GCCTCCGTTCTGCTCCAGGGCAGGCGCACTACGGAAGCGCTCGAGCAGGCCGTCCAAGACGTCTTTGGTGGCCGGCGGCAAAATGCGCGTGCGCGTGCCAAGATCGTCCGTTTCGCCCGCCGCACCATCCGTCGCGGCGACCACGGTTTCATCGCGCTCGAGCAGGGGGTTCTCGATCCCGGGAATTGGCTTCAGCTCGATGTTGCGATGCGCATAGGCCATGAAGCGTTGCCAGACCATGGCCGGCAGGGAGCCTCCGGTCATGCGGTTGGTGGGATGGTAGTCGTCATTGCCGAGCCAGACGGCGGCAACATAGTTGCCGGTGTAGCCGACATACCAGCCGTCACGGTAGGACTGGGTGGTGCCGGTCTTGCCGGCCGAGCGCGCCATGGGAAGGGCAGCCCGCCGTCCGGTTCCCCGTTCGGGAACCTGGACCAGAATGCTGTTCATGGCCGAGACCGCCTGCTGGCTGAGTACGCGGTGCGGGGCAGGGGTGTCGCGCGCGTCGTCGTAGACGACCTTCCCCGAGTGGGTGAGAAGCTGTCGGATACCATGGCGCGTACCCGCAAACCCGCCATTGGCGAAGACGCTGTACGCGGTTACCTGGTCCATGACGGTCATACCGGAGGTGCCGAGCACCATGGTCTTGTGGCCGTTGAGCTCCGTTTCCACCCCCATCGCCTTCGTAAGCTTCTGGATCGGCTCGATGCCGAGATGATCGCGTGCAAGGCGCACCGGTACGGTGTTGTAGGAATGGATGAGCGCGGTGGCGAGGTCCACCCGGCCGGCATAGCGGCGTGTATAGTTTTGCGGCGACCAGTTGCCCCAGGAGATCGGCCCGTCGGAGATAACCGAACCCGGCTCGAAACCCGCCTCCATCGCCGTGGCATAAACATAGGGCTTGAAGGAGGAGCCGGGCTGCCGCACGGCCCGGGTGGCGCGGTTGAACTGGCTCTGGCCATAATCGCGCCCGCCGACGATGGCGCGCACGGCGCCATTGGTCTCCAGAACCACCGCAGCGCCCTGGCTGACGTCATAGTCCTCGCCATACTGGCGCAGATGGTATTCGAGCGATTCCTCGACGGCGTGCTGCAGGTCGGGATCGAAGGTCGTGCGTGCGACGAGCGAGTGGGTGGCGCCATCGGGCGCGATCTCCTTGACCTGCTCGAAGGCCCAGTCGAGGAAATAGTCCGGACTGTCGTGCTTGCCCCGGTCCACCGCACTGGCGGGGTTGAGCCGGGCCGAGAGGACCTGCCCCTCCGTCATGAAGCCGGACTGGACCAGATTGGACAGAACCTCGTTGGCGCGGGCGCGGGCGGCCGGCAGGTTGATGTGCGGTGCATAGCGCGCCGGCGCCTTGAAGAGACCGGCGATCATGGCCGCCTCGGCAAGGTCCAGGTCCTTCACCTCCTTGTCGAAGTAGAAATCGGCCGCGGCGGCGATGCCGAACGTGCCGCCGCCGAGATAGGCACGGTCGAGATAGAACTGGAGAATTTCCCTCTTAGACAGGTTGGCTTCCAGCCAGATTGCCAGGAACGCCTCCTTGATCTTGCGCTCCATCGTGCGCTCGTTGGTCAGGAAAAGGTTCTTGGCCAGCTGCTGGGTGATGGTGGAGCCGCCCTGGACGATGGTGTTGGCACGCACATTCTCGTTCATGGCGCGCAGGAGGCCGAAAAAATCGATGCCGAAATGCTCGTAAAACCGCCGGTCTTCGGTGGCGAGCACCGCCTTGACCACGTGATCTGGCATCTCGCCGACGGGCACAGAATCGCGCTGGATAATGCCGCGCTGGCCGATCTCGTTTCCGTAGCGGTCGAGGAAGGTGACGGCATAGTCGTCCTGGACGCGCCAGTCGCCGGCGGTCTCCTCGAAGGCGGGCATGGCCAGCGCCAGCATGATGACGGCACCAGCAGCAATCAGGGTCACACCTTCACTGAAGAACTCCACCACCGCGCGCTGCGGGCCATAGACACGAAAGCGGCGGAAGAAGATCGTGATGTTTTCCCAGGTCTCGGACAGTTTGAAGCCGGCTTCGTAAAGCGTGGAGTCGATCCAAGCGTCGACTTCGAGGAGCCTCGTAGCCCTCGGTACCCGCCCCTTGTCCGACCTTCGCCCGTTTTCCATCTGTCGGCCGCCCAGCCTCTTCCCTTAGCCTTGCCCTTTCATTTGTCGCGGAAACCGGTCGCGGCAAGAGCGCAAGGAAATGTCCCTCCTTGAAAAGGATTAGCACATTTGCGGCACGGCAGGAGGAGGATTCCGACCGGAAGGAAGAGAGAACGCAAAATGGGTAAAGACCTGTCACAGAACGGCAACGTGCGATGTTTTCGAGGGGTGGTTTGCTGCCTTTGTTGTATCGGGTGTATATAATTAGGAAAAAAGTCCTAATTATATACTTGACAAAGCACGGGCGATTTCATAGGTTTGGGGCAGAGAGGACAAACCGATGAAGCTCGATCACCCCATTTTCACCGATGTTGACGCAGCCCGCGAACACCTTGAAGCGCAGCGCTGGCCGAATGGTCCCATCTGCCCGCATTGCGGCAATGCCGATCCCGAGCGCATCACGCAGATGAAGGGCAAAGCCCATCGCCCCGGCCTCTACAACTGCATGGAATGCCGCCTGCAGTTTTCCGTCACAGTCGGCACCGTGTTCGAGCGCTCCAAAATCCCGCTCAACAAGTGGCTTCTGGCGACGTTCCTCATGTCTTCATCGAAGAAGGGCATGAGCGCCCACCAGCTTCATCGTATGCTCGGCGTCACCTACAAGACCGCGTGGTTCATGGCGCATCGCATTCGTGAGGCCATGAAAGAGGACAACGACACGTCCGGCCCTTTAGGCGGTGAAGGCAAGACCGTTGAAGCCGACGAGACCTATATCGGCAAGCGCGAGACGCCGCGTAAGCTCGCTCGTGGCCGCGTTCCCACCTACACCAAAGGCGGCAAGTCAGGCGGCGCACAGAAGCGCATCGTTGTCGGCCTTGTTGAGCGCGGTGGCCACACTCGCATGTTCCACTTGAACGACGCCACGAAAGAGACCGTGCGCAACGTGCTGGTCCGCAATGCCGACCGTAAGTCCATCCTCTACACCGACGAAAGCCGTCTCTACACCACGACCGGCGACGAATACGCTAAGCATGAGACGGTGAAGCATTCGGCAAAGGAATATGCCCGCTTTGAGAAAGACGGTACCGTCATTCACACCAACACGATTGAGAACGTGTTCTCCGTCTTCAAGCGCGGCATGGTTGGCGTCTACCAGCATTGTGGCGAAGCCCATTTGCACCGCTACCTTGCCGAGTTCGATTTCCGTTATAACCGTCGCGCGGCTCTAAAGGTCACTGATAGCGAGCGCCACGACCAGTTGCTTGCGATGATCGAAGGCAAGCGCCTGACCTATCGGCGGATTGGTGAAGCGGGTAACGCCTAAGCAGAAGGCGAGGCGCTTTCTGCAAAGACGAAAGCGCAACAGCAAATAATGTGCTAAGAGCTTGCATCTTCCGCGCGGGGTTAGGACGAAATGGCCGCATATATCGTCGCTTACGATCTTCACCAGCAAGGGCAGAATTATGAGTGCTTGATCGGAAAGCTGAAAACCTATCCGACACGCTGGCACATGCAGCAATCGGTATGGATTATCGACACGAACCAGACCAGCGTTCAAATCAGAGATTACCTAACTCCGTGCTTGGATTCCAACGATAAGCTTTTCGTCGCCAGGCTTTCAAACGAAGCAGCTTGGTTTGGCTACACCACCGACATCACTCAGTGGTTGAAGCAGAGACTTGTTCCATAGACGGAACAGGCGCTATCGGCTCGCCAGCTACATACGGTTTGCCGGGCTCGACTATCCGCCCCACTTTTCTGCTTTTGATCTTGGTTATCAGATCTTCCGTGTCTGTGTTGTTCCGCCTGTAGGATATCAGGAAGGTAATCGTAGTGGTGGCGGCAACCACAAAAAATAGCGCCCCTACAGCGTCCCAATTCGGAAGCGGCTGGCTCGCCCACATGCGCCCGATTACATTTGCAAAATTCTGGAAAAAGCCCGCAGCTACACCTAGCGAACCAATGGCAATTTCCAGTGAGCGGTTGCGACCGCTGTGCGCTAATTGCATGAGGGTCTCTTCCGAAATGATGTGCTCGATCCGCGCTTCATCATGAGTAAATAAGACAGTTGGGAGCGCCACAAACTCTTGTGCCGCCCATCCATCCTTAGGGTCGCTCATGAGATGATCCCCCAGCAAGAAGCTAAAGGGGATACATAGCAGCCTTTCGACGCTGCTGTAATACTAGTCCCGCGACGCAGATTTCGTAGGCTTGGGTGTGCGCTTGTGAGGCGGCTTGCTCGGTTTCTCCTTCACCGCCTTCTCATGCGGCTTAGGCGGGGTCTTTAGCATCCGCTTTAGCGTCTCGTTGAAGCGCTCGGCATCAGTGGACGGTTCCTGCTTCGTTTCCGACGACAACTCGTGTGATTCTTTGGATTGCGTCATTGGGGCCGCTCCTATAGCGCGGGATTGCGTCAAGGCGGTTATCCGCTTGGAGGCGAACCTTCTGGCTGACCGAGCTATCCGTTTCCAAGACAGCGACGACCGAGAGAGGCACGTGTTTTTCGCTATCTGCGATGACTCGTAGAAGCATCGCCTGCCACAATTTCGAGTCATTGGTCACGATGAACAATGCCACCGGGTCGCGATGTTCTGGATAAAACACCATGTCAGGTGCAATGTCGCTCAATTGATCTGACACCGCCTGTCCTTCGATAAAGCGAATACGACGCCTGCCCATCTCTGCCCTGATTGCGGTCCGGACATCATCCTCAAACGCATTCTTGACACGCTCAACAGTAAGGTGAATCAAATCGTTCAGGCGAAGCAGAAGCGCCGAAAACTCAAGAACAGCTTTGGGTAGATCGGCCTCAGTGACCCCTTCAATGAAGACTTCGCCCATGTCTTCATCATAGGCCGCGCCGTGCTGTTCCAGGATCTGCGAAAGAGCCTCACGGCGGCTATTTGCCTCCATGGAAGCGCCTTCGGCTTCAAGAAACGCTACCGTTAGCGCATTATCAACAAGTCGGTATGCGCCCCCCTTCGGGCCCAGCGCGTATATCCCTATGGGGTCTCCGGAAAGGTAGTTGTGATAAGGCGTGCCGATTGCTAGACCGCCCTTGAAAGCGGTGACGCGCACGTTCTCGCAGAACGCCCTGCAAATTCGCTCCTTCAAAACCATGGTACCGCGCCTTGAACAAATATGTCGGACTGGAATGGAAGCCCGACAAAACTGCACGCGATCGCCGTCGCGATCGCATCCTCCATATCATGGCCATCGTTAAGCAAATTTATGTGGCGATGATAGGACTCCTTGTCAGGAATGCGCCGCGTACCGAATGGTTTCACTAACCCGGTCGCCGAATCGTCCGCGTCGCCGCAACACGAATGAACATGCCATCCAGCATGGCTCCCGTGGAACTCCCATCGCGCGAGAACGCGACAATCTGTGCCCACATCTTCGGCTAGCGTAGCAATGAATTCCGGCACTTCTGTATGGTATGCCGCGAGCACTCGAAACCCACGTCCGAGCGCCGTAAACGTAATTATCTGCCACCTATAGCGGCGTGTGAGCGGATGGGCTTTCCCCCTCTTCTTGCTCAAGGGGAAGTCCTTAGCTCTTAGCTTTTCGTCGGTCCAAGATGAGTGCACCACACCCGTCTTTGTTGACCGAATTACGTCAACCACCCGCATGGAACCTTCTTAGCGGGTTGCCGGCCTGTCACGCAACACTCACCTTAACGAATCGCCCGTACTTTGTCACGTATATAATTAGGAAAAAAGTCCTTGACGCCGTGACGGTGGTTTGGTAGGGTTCAGGCATCGTCGGAAAAGTGGGTTCAGCGGCGGCGCGGTGTTTAGCGGCGCTGTTTCGGTTCTTCCGGCATGGAGATTTGCGAGCGCTGTGGCTTTCGGGCCCGGCGCTTTTTTGTTGGCTGGATGGGAGAGGTGGATTGCCGGGATCGGCTGCAGGTGTGCTTACGCCGGTGCGGGCGCTTTATGAAGGGGCGCCGGCGAGTCTGGATCTGCTGGCGCGGATCTCGGGGCGGACGGAGGCTTATCTCGAAAGGCGGGCGCGGGAGGAAGGGTGGCGCGCGCCGGAAGAATTTTCCCTTTCCGATCCCGAGGCGCTGGAAAGGCGGCTTATGGCGCTGTCGGACCGGCTGGTGGGTGATCTGGAGGCGGCAAGCGCCGAGGGGCGGGCCGCAGGGGGTTACGACAAGGCGCGCATCGACGCGCTGTCGGCCATGCTGAGGATGGTCGAAAAGCTCGGTGAAATGACCCGCGTTCCCGAGCGTGCTGCAGAAAAGAAGAAGAAGAACGATGCAGAACTGGCCGCCGCACTTGCCCTCATCGATGCCCGCATCGTGGAGCTTGCTTGTGAACTCGCAGCAAGCCTGGGCGGCGGCGAACCTCAAGGGGAGGCTGGCGCTCCAGATTCCCGATGAATGGTTCGGCCATGCGCGCGTGCCGCAATACCCGGTGGGGGCGCGGCTTCGCGATACCTGGCTGGTGATGGGCGGGCGCGGATGCGGCAAGACGCGGCTTGGCGCGGAGTGGGTCAACGCGCTCGTGCGGGGCCTGCCCCCTTTTGCGGAGCAGAGATATAAGCGGATCGCGCTGGTCGGCGAGACGCTGGCCGACGTGCGCGAGGTGATGATCGAGGGACCGTCCGGGCTCCTG